>JAGLJE010000007.1 GCA_023142645.1 Candidatus Altimarinota bacterium
TCGGGTGTCACATCTAAACCGGGAACCTTTAAAGTAAATACCACCCTCAGCAACCCAACACCAATTAAAGAGCAAACCTCTCCTAATGTTAATAATATTGGGAAAGTCCATATCGTGAAATCAATACCTCTCCCGCTTGATGATACAAAGGGTAATCCGCTTTGGACAAACGCCAACATTGTGGACTCAATACCCCTCCCACTTGATGATACGAAAGGTAATCCACTTTGGACAAACTCCAACATTGTGGACTCAATACCCCTTCCGCTTAATGATTCATCCAAAAACTCTCTTTAAGTGCAAACTTATAATTACGATAATTAAACATTGAATGCCCCATCAAGTCACACATTGCAATCATCTCGCCGCTGTCGGCTACATTCCGCTCGTGAATTTTTTGATTTTTTATGCGCATCGTCGCGATAAATTCATCGTGGAGCACACGTTAAACGGAATTTTGCTTTCAATTTATTTTTTTCTCGCTTATTTTTTGATTCCCGATTTTGGGATTTATCTTGCGTTGATTTTCGCTGCGGGAGCAGTAGCCGGCTTCATCCATGCTTCTGCGGGGAAAAAATATAACCTCCCTTTTATTGCTGATTTCGTGGAATGGGTGGCGAAGTTAACCGCCACTAAATCTGAGGGTATCTCAAAAATTTGACAACTCCTCTAAGCATCTTTAAACTCTCCGCACTCACTCAACTTGGCTCCCGCCAGGTTTTGGAGGAAGGTGTAAAAAAGTCCAATTGATTTTTTAGTAAAAGTTTTTTGAGTTCAAAATCTTTCGGCTCCGCCCCAAAGGGAACTTTTGACAGGTTTTTTCCGGAAGACCTTTTTGAAAAATTGAAAAAGGAGTTCACCGAAAAATTAACCCCCTCGATATCCGAAGGGTTAACGGTTTCGGGTGCGGGAAATATTTCCGCTAAAAGTTTATTTGTGGATAAGCTTCTAGGAAACACAGAGAATCTCGCAATGTGGGTGGTAAACGATGCGGGCGAGGCGAACGCACTTTTTTCGCATCTCGCAGTGTGGCAACCGCGAAAAGTGAAACTTTTTACTTCCGAAAAAAATGAAGAAGGCGAAAGAGAGCGAACTTTGCGATTAATTCGTGAGGCTTTCGCGTTGCGGGAAAAAGGTGTAATTATCATTACAACTTTCCGCGACGCACAAACTTTATTGCCTGATCTCGCACAACTCGAAAGAGAGAGTTTGGAAATTAAAGTCGGAAAAGAATTGAACCGCACTGAATTTTTCAACGATCTGATTTCGCGGGGGTATGAAAATGTGGAGAGCGAAGACGAGCTTACAGCAGGAACTTATCGCGCAATTGGCAATGTGATAAAAATCTTTCCGCCAAACGAGAATTCTGTCTTTGCGATTGATTTGAATGGAGAAAAAGTTGAATCAATTTCAAATTGTGAAATCAAAAAAGGAAATCTGCAAACTACGAATTGCGAATTGCAGATTCTCAAACTTCTACCGATCGACAGCGAATACGAAACCGTGGAACTCATCACTGCACTACCGGATGATATGACTTTGATCGCGGATGAAATTATCGGAGAAGAAAATAGAAACGGTGGCGATAAATTTCTCGAGGGTGGACTACCGTCAATCAACGAATGGTTCGCAAAAAATCCGGCAGTGAAAAAACTATTTTTTACGAGCTTTCCTGAGGAAGGCGTGAAATTTATTCATCTCCGTTTTTTGAGTGTTTTGAAATTCGTGACACCGCACGACCTCATCGATGATCTGCGAATAAAGAAAGAAGGCGGTTGGAGTGTTTTGATCCTTACAAAGCAGCGCGCTGAACTCGTCGGAATTTTGGAGGAGTACAATTTTATTTTTGGCGCAGGAACGAATGTGAAAATCGTGGAACTTGAGGAGGAGGATTTCTCGCCGCAGGCTTTTCAGAACCCAGAAATAAAAATCGCGGTGCTAACCGATCGCGAGATTTTTGGATTTCAGCGGAGCGGAAAAAGCGTAAGTGAACAAAAAGTTTATCTCGATTTCATTACAAGTCTGCGAAACGGTGATTTCGTCGTGCATCTCGACCATGGAATCGGAATTTTCCGAGGAATCGAGCAGAAAACGGTAGACGAGATCACACGTGAATATTTACGAATCGATTACGCCGCTGGCGACAAACTTTTCGTGCCAATCGATCAAGCGAATAAAGTCAATCGCTTCATCGGAACCGGAGACACACCTCCGCGGTTAACTCGTTTAGGAAGCAGCGAATGGACGACGATGCAAAAACGGGTAGTGGCAGAAACAAAACAGGTCGCGAAAGAGTTGTTGAACTTGTACGCCGCGCGAGCGGCAGCGATCGGCGTGGAATTCGGGACGGACGGCGAAAAGCAGGCAGCATTTGAAAAGAATTTTCCGTACGAGGAAACTCCCGGTCAGCTACGAGCAATTCAGGATGTGAAACAGGACATGGAAGCGAAAAAGCCGATGGATCGGCTGGTATGCGGAGATGTCGGTTTCGGCAAGACGGAGGTGGCGATGCGCGCAGCTTTCAAGGCGGCGACGAGCGGGAAGCAAGTCGCATTCATTTCGCCTATCACTATTTTGACTGACCAACATTTCAAAAGTTTTTCGAAGCGGCTGGAGGGTTTCGATGTGACATGTGAAATGTTGAGTCGATTCAAAACTCCCGCGCAACAGAAAAAGATTCTAGCGGGACTGGCTAATAACAGTGTGCAAATCGTGATTGGCACGCACCGCCTGCTACAGCCGGATGTGAAATTCAAAGATCTCGGACTAGTGATCATCGACGAGGAGCAACGTTTCGGCGTGAAGCAGAAAGAAAAATTAAAAGAATTGCGGAAACAGGTGGATATTCTTACGATGACCGCCACACCGATTCCACGAACACTAAATATGGCTTTGAATAAACTCCGCGACATCACCACGATTAGCACTCCCCCGCCCGGTCGCCTACCAATCATCACGGAAGTGCGACGCTTCTCATGGCATTTGATTAAGGAAGCGATTGAAAAAGAAACTCAACGCAATGGGCAAGTTTATTTCCTGCATAATCGTGTAGCAACGATTGAAGGTATCGCGGGAAAATTGCGAAGCCTCGTACCCGAAGCGCGTTTTGTAGTGACTCACGGACAGCTGAAAACAGATGAACTTGAGAATCGAATTTTGGATTTCAAGAATGGGAAGTATGATGTTTTGGTTTCGAGCGCGATTATCGAGAACGGAATTGATTTACCAAACGCGAACACGCTAATCGTGAACGATGCTGATAATTTTGGACTGAGCCAGTTGTATCAGCTACGTGGAAGAGTCGGCAGAAGCCGAAAGCAAGCGTACGCGTTTTTTCTTTACAACACGCAGCTACTTAAGACCGATGCAAAAAAGCGGTTGCGGGCAATTGTGGAAGCAAGCGAACTCGGCGCAGGATTCGAAATTGCGATGAAGGATCTAGAAATCCGCGGGGCAGGCGATATCCTCGGCGCAAGCCAAAGTGGTGCAATCAATGTCGTCGGCGTTTCGCATTTCGTACGAATGCTGAATCAAGCTGTCGAAGACCTGAAAGCTGGTAAAAAAGTGGAAACGGGCGAAGAAACAAAGGAAGGTGTGAAAACAGACGTGAATCTCGAAGTGCCGCTCTCAGCTTTTATCCCAACAAATTATATTTCTGACACGAAAGAAAAAATTCGAACATACCAAAAACTTTCTTCGGTAGATTCGGTAAAAGAACTAAATGACCAAAGACACGAACTCATCGAAGAATTTGGACATCTGCCAATCGAGGTGACCAATCTTTTGAAAATAATCCGACTGAAACTCGCCTGCCAAAAAGCGGGCGTGGTGGCAGTGAAAGTGGGACGAATTGGTCCACGAAAACGTGAAGCAATTCTCTCGCTCGGCGAAAAAGTGAAACCTGGAAACATCATGAGCACTTTGGTGGAAAATTCGAAGTGGCAAATTAGCGGAGATAAATTGAAAATTGATGTACAAAATCTAGGAGTGGATTGGGTAGGTGGATTACAAAAAAGCGTGGAGGCGCTGAAAGAGGAGGTGAAAAGTGATGAAGTCCTACCGCAACTACCCAAAACCCACTGACTTTAAAAGATTTGCTTCATTCAGCTTCAGCTATCTTGAACAGGTGGGCTGTCTGACTACTTGATCCTCCTGACCAATCACCAACATTTAATGTGAGTAGTCCTGTCTTTTATTGTTTTATTTTCTTCACGCAGACTTTAGAATACTTGCGTGCAAAAACTCTCTTGCATCGCGTGCGGAAAGAAATTCGAAATCGGTGAAAACCGTGTTGTTTGTGAGTGTGGCGGATTACTCGATGTCATTCAGCCAATCGAGGAATTGAAGAAATTGGATTTGAAAAAAGTCTTTGATGAACGGCTCGGTAGCTGTGAACTGCCAAACGCAAGCGGTGTGTGGCGATACCGCGAGCTACTTTTCGATACAAAAAAAATAATCTCGCGCTATGAAGGTAACACCCGTCTCTACCCATCTGAAAAACTTTCGGCGGAACTCGGCGTGGAATTGTTTTTCAAACACGAAGGTGAAAATCCAACCGGCAGCTTCAAAGACCGCGGGATGACGACTGCTCTTACGATCGGATACGCCGCTGGTTGCCAAAACTTCGTTTGTGCTTCAACTGGCAATACTTCCGCCTCTCTCGCGAGCTACTGTTCAGTAGGATCATTAAACGGAATCGTGATCATTCCGAATGGAAAAATCGCACTCGGGAAACTCAGCCAAGCCCTCGCCTTCGGAGCAAAGGTTTTGCAAATCGACGGGAATTTCGATGTGGCAATGGAGTTGGTGAATAAGCTCGGTGAGAAATTCGATCCGGAGAGTCCAACAGATTCTGTTTATGTTTTAAATTCAGTAAACCCGTTTCGAATCGAGGGTCAGAAAACAATTATTTTTGAAATTTTGCAGCAGCTGAATTGGAATGCGCCCGATTGGATTATTTTGCCGGCGGGAAATTTGGGAAATACATCCGCTTTCGGAAAAGCGATCAGCGAGGCTTTCAAACTCGGTTTAATTGAGCGGAAACCGCGAATCGCGGCAGTACAAGCTGTCGGCGCGAATCCGTTTTTCAAGTATTTCGATAATGGGTGGGAAAAATTTGAGGCGATGAAAAACCCTGAAACAATCGCCACCGCAATCAAAATCGGAAACCCGCAAAGTTTTTTGCGGGCGCGGAGAGCAATTGAAGAAACGAACGGAGTAGTTTTGGAAGTTTCGGAAAATGAAATTATGGATGCGAAAGCTACAATTGATGCGGCTGGTATCGGCTGCGAGCCAGCCTCGGCATGCAGCCTCGCAGGGATTCGGCAACTCGCGAAAAATGGGGTAATTCAAAAAAATGAACGTGTAGTAGGAATTTTGACCGGTCATCTTTTGAAAGATCCTGATGCAACGATAAATTATCACGCAGGCGAACTCGCGGGAATTGATTCAGCGCGTGCGAACCAGCCACAACAGATTGAAGCGAGCGTGAAAGCATTTTTGGCAACAATTAAATAATTTCTATAAAATTCAAACATGCAAAAAAGTTTTCTCTCAATCGCCAATCTCTCAAAAGACGAGCTCCTGGAACTTTTGGAAGTGGCCTCAACACAACGGCTGCGAGTTGTCTCCAAGATGTTACGAGATCAGCATCTCGCGCTTTATTTCGAGAAACCGAGCCTCCGTACAAAGGCCAGCTTCGAAACCGGAATCGGTGAACTCGGTGGCAGCTTTTCGTATTTCAGTGCGGTGGATACCGGTAAACTCGGCGAACGGGAAAGTGTGGAAGATTTGGCGAAAACAATGAGTGAATATTTTTCAGCAATTATAGTTCGCGTATACAGCCACACGGCTCTCGAAAAATTCACAGCAGCAGCAAGTGTGCCCGTTGTCAACGCCCTCTCTGATCGCGAACACCCCTGTCAAGTTTTGGCCGATCTCCTGACAATCCGCGATAAATTGGGAAAATTGGAGGGATTCAAGCTCGCTTTCCTCGGAGACGGAAACAATGTGGCACTCTCTCTCGCACTTGCCGCCGAGATTTTAGGATTTGAATTTATTCTCGCCGGTCCAAAGGATTACTACCTCAAATATGGTCAAATCAAGCAAACTGAAGACATTGATGCGGCTCTGCAAAATGCAGATGTGGTTTACACCGACACATGGACCAGTATGGGTGACGAAGAAGAAGAAATGAGGCGAAAAAAACTTTTCTTACCTTTTCAGCTAAACACTGAGACACTTAGAAAAGCAAAAGAAGGCGCAATCGTGATGCATTGTCTCCCTGCTCATCGCGAAAAAGAAATCACAAACAAAGTAATCGACAGCAAACAGTCGGTTGTTTTTCAACAAGCTGCGAATCGACTACCTGCTCAAAAAGCTTTGCTGATCAAGCTTTTTTCGAAGGCGACTGTTTAGTTTTAAAACGAATCGCATACCACCATCCCCCGCCAATCAAAATCGGAACCGTGAGAAACGCGAGATCTTTTTCGAAAATATTGAAAAATAAAAATATGTTGAAAGTCGCGTGAAGAAAAATTGCGAGGAAAAATCCTT
This sequence comes from Candidatus Altimarinota bacterium, assembly GCA_023142645.1. Lineage (GTDB taxonomy): Bacteria > Patescibacteriota > Gracilibacteria > JAHISY01 > JAHISY01 > JAHISY01. Next base: position 6,556 of record JAGLJE010000007.1, read on the forward strand.
CGAGCACCACTTCGCCGGAAGTGTGTCCATACGCGGAATCCCTCCGCGGAAGAAGATGCCGACAGGTGATGTGAAATGGTCGGCGAACAACTTTTGCCAAATTGTGAAAAAAATAAGCGAGCGGTTTTTCATGTTTTGATTTTGGAACAATTTTTTTGACAACAAATGCGCATGCGTAAAAATAACCGAACGTGCCGGTGAAAATCACATGCGCGAGAATCGTGCCGAGCGAACGGAAAAAGTAAAGATTCCAAAAGGCGAGGCTCAAACCCCCTGTGGAAAATTCACGGAAGAAGTAAAAAATGTTTTCTGCGAACGCAAAGCCGAGCGCGATAAGAACCGCAAATTCAAAACCGTCCTCCCATTTATCGAAACGCGCGCGATTAATCTCCACGCCAAGAATCAAAAACAATCCTTTTAAACTTTCTTCGAAAAACGCAAAGAGGACAAGTAGCAAAATCGGTGAAAATGGAAAATTAAAACTGCGAAGAAAGAAAAACGGAAGCGCAGCGAGAATTCCGAAAAAGAAAAGCTGCACAAGCACGCTCGCTGGCTCCGGCTCCGCCAACCTTTTTCGCCAAAAAATAATCCACAAAATTACGGGTGGCAACGCGAGAAAAGCGAAAGCGGTTAATTCTGAGAATCCCAAACTTCCCCAAGTTTAGCGAAACGAAGTAAGAAGAAAACCATCATGAAAACGAGAAAAGTAAAAATCCACGCGGAATTTTGACTTTCGAGAGGCAGAGAATTCGTCGGTGAAAGAAGTTGGCTGCGAAGTAGTTTCGGAGTCGCTGCGAAATTTTTGAGCATGAAATTTCCATCGGAATTTTCAACAAAAATTTTCCACTCTTCACCCTTTTGAAGTAACGCTTTCGCCAACAACGCGGAATTTCCTTTCTCAAATTCCACGAAAAATTCCCCGTTAGAATTTTCAATCACGAATCCCTCCTTGCCGACGAAGCGGATCACTCCTTCAATTTTTTGGGAATCGAATTGATTCGTAAAATCCGGAGTGAGAATCGCGGTTTCGCGAAATTCAGAACCGTCAAATGCAAGCGCGATGCCTTCCAACGGACTATCGAAATTAACTTCCGCAATCAGCCGTCCCTCGAAATCAAAAAGCCGCGCTGCCTCACGACCAGAATTGTTGAACGCGATTTTAGTAAGCGTCCGCGGAAACGTTCTGAACTCGCCGGGTTGTAGAATCGTCAAGTCAGAAATCACAAAAGGATTACTTCCATCCACCGAATCGTCGATTCGCCAGTTGCCGAGATTCACCGTAGTCGGACCGGAATTCCAAATTTCGATCCACTCGTTTACCGAATCTTTTTCGATCGGATTTGCGAGAATTTCAGAAATTTGAATTGCGTCCGAAAGATTGCCGTTCCGATTTTTTTGAACTTTTTTAGTTTTCGACGAATAAATTTCCGATATGAAAATTTTATTTGCGGAAGCAGGAGTGAAAATCACGGTTTCACGAAATTCGGAACCATCGAACGCAAGCGCAACACCTTCACGAATTTTTTCATACGACAGTTCGGCGACCGTCCGTCCCGTTGGCCACGCCAACGAAATCACACCACCGGAATTTGGTAGCGTAAGTCCACTTTTCGCGCGAGCAAGAACGAGAAATCCGCCAGCTGGAATTGTAGAATTTTCAGGAAATGTGAATTTTTTGCGACCAACGACGAGATGAAAATTAGAGAGATCGGCTAACTTATTTCCGAAATTTTCGAGCTCGATGAATTCATTTTCCGCGTCAGATCCGACTGGATTCGGCAGAATTTCGGAGATGCAAATACTTTCGGCAAAAACCGGCGGAGTAAATTTTTCGACTAAATCGAAATTCAAAACTTTGCGCGCAACTCCTTCCACTCCCGCTGGATCAATGAGCTGCGTAAAAATATTGTGATGTCCGGCTTCAAGCGGTCGATCAAGCATATAGCTCCACGAACCGTTTTCGGCAATCGGAATTTCGACAATTGAAAGTTCTGAATGGATATAAATACGCATACGCCCACCGGGCACCCCCGTCCCCGAGAGAGAAATTCCATTTCCCTTATCGACGGAATACTCAAACCGCGAACCCGCAAGCGCAGCCAACTCAACACGATACCCCCGTAAATTTTCAGGAGAAGATTCGGACGAATTCGGATCGAAACCATGCTGAACCTCAAAATAATCAGGTAAACCATCTCCATCCGTGTCGAATTTTTCAAAATCAGTGCCAAACTCCATCTCTGCCAAATCCGAGAACCCATCAGCATCGGCATCCTCACTTGCAGGAAGAATTTGATAAAAACCATTTACAGCATTTGGAGTGAAAATTTCGGTTTTTAGGAATTCGCCATTCGAATTTTTCGCGAACGACACACCTTCCCGAATTTCGGGATATTCGATCGAATCAACTATCTCACCATCAACATCGAAAAGCGTAAAAATGCTTCCCGAATTTCGAATTGGTAGTAAACCGAAAAATGCGCGGAGCTCATTCGGCGCAAGAATCACGCTCTCTTCAAATTCGTACGAACCGCTACCCGCAAAAACTTGCCAACCAAAAAGTTCCACCGGAATCTCACCAACATTCTCAAGTTCAAACCACTCCTTACCGGAATCCGAACCGCGCGGATTCGGCAGAATTTCAGAAATCCGAATCCTGCCTGCCATTTTTTCAGTTTCAGGAAACAACTCCGATGACGCGAAAATTTCGAAATCGATAGCAGAATTTGTGTCGGCAGATTTTTTTCGGAGAATCGAACCGCCTCGCGACAGCTCGCATGAATTAATCAAGCTTTCCGGTAATTTAGAATCCCACTGTCCGTCCGCGAATTGTTTTTCGAGGCGAGTTAGTTCCGCGGACGCAAGATCGTGCTCACGATTCGGCGGAGCAGAACGATCGCTCCAGCCAACAAAATCGGCGGTCGTACCGGTAAAATCAGCAAGAGTAAGCAGCCCGTCCGTACCAGTAAGTCCGTGAAAAACTGAACGGAAAATATTTCCGGAAAAACTCTCCTCTCTTGCACCGAAAATAATTTCAATTTCGTCATCACTCGAAATTTCAAACTCTATCGGAAATTCAAAAATTTTATTCTCGCCGAATTTGAGAAAAAAGCCGGCGAGATTTTTAGCTTCCGAACCGCAATTCCGACAAATTAATTTCACGCGATCGCCATCCGAATTTTTCGGAGCAACTTCTGAAATCAATAATTCAATCTTGCTCGCGGATGTCGGCGGCGGGAAATTTTCTTTTCCTTGCGTGGCGAACGGAGTCGCAAACCAATCGGCAGCGGAATTCGTGTCAGCAGAATCGCAGCGCGCGATCGCAATCTCACGTTTAATCAAACTCGAATCAACAGCATCGGAAAATTCTGTGGAAATCCATTCGTCAGCCGCCACGATCTCGGCAATATCAGCAGCTTCACCACGCGACCATGCTCCGTTCCTGTTTTCCCACACAACAGCATCTTCAATCGTCCCGCTAGAATCGCGAAGCGTAATTTGCTCGTCAGTTTTTGTGAGACCGTTGCAGTCGGTGAAAATTTTCCACATCCCCTCTTCCGATTTTGTGAAATCTTTTTCTTCGGATTTAAATTTAAGCAATAAAAATTCTCCTGTTTTCATTTTTGTATTTTTCGGAATCGTTTTAATTCTTTTATCGACCTCAAAATAAAACCCGCCAACATCGATCCCACCACCAGAGTTGCCGTCATCAAGCATTTGAATTTCAATCCAGTCGGCAGCTGAATCAAACGAGACTTCTGTAATTTTCATTTCAACTCGTGAAGCAGAAACCGAATCGGAAACCGGTTCGTCTGTTTCTTCTTTTTTTGAAAATTCTATCGTCGAACTACCTCCACCACCTCCACCGCTACAACTGGAAATCGTGAATGTTCGCGAGATTTCGGACATCGCTCCAAGCACATCAATAGCGACAAGCGTGACAGTGTAATTTCCCGACGAAAAATAAAACCCGTCTGGATTTTCATCGTCGGAGGTCAAACCATTGCCGAAATCCCACTCGAAAATCAAATCATCGGAGTCTCGATCTACTGAATCTTCGGCAGTCAAATTCACGAAAAGCGAGCAACTGCCGGCAGAATTTCCCGAACCCTGAATCGTGATTTCAGCAACCGGAGGCTCGTTTATTTCCGGCAAAATATTTTTCGAACCACAAGTCGGATGCCAAAATTCCGTCCACAAGCTTAGATTCGCGTAATCCCGACCGAATGATTTTTTTTCAATCGTGCCGGAATAATTTTTTGAATCAATAACTTCTCCGTCTTTTTTGAGAATTATCTCGCCGACAGAATTTGGCAGTGCATCCCATCCTGAAAGTTCGGCTGTGAAAACACGGTACGCATTCCCCGCAATCTCGCCTTCAATTGCCACGCCGTTTAATTCGAATCCCACGAGATCAATCAGATTTTCTGTCGGATTAAAAAGCTCAATCCATTCATTCTCGGAATCTAAACCTTCAGGATCAGGCACGAATTCGGAAATCACAAGATGGGGCGCGATTCTGAAAGCAAGCAGTGTTGAATTGTTTTCAAAATTTTCGTCATCGGCGAATTCAATCGTCGCAGTAATTTCGAAATTTCCTTCATTAAAAATTTGTGAAAAAGTTTTTTCAAAAAAATCAAAGCTTTCCAAATTTTGAACCGTCTCGCGAGAAATTTCGTCGTCGTCAATCTTCCATACAATTTCAAAATCGGCGGGATTCAATCCACGGTTTTCGATTTCGACTACAAAAACAACTTCTTCGCCTGGCAGTGGATTTTCAGGTATTGCGAAAATTTTGGGCATCGCGAGATCGTGGTCGCGGAAGTTCGCAGAACGAGGGGTTCCGTCAGCTTCGAAACTTGTCCGATAACTCCCATCAGAAATTCGAACGAGCGTTTTTTTCGAATCATTATCGCCACCGATCTCCCACGAGCTTAAACCGTCCACGCAATCTATTTCAGAATTTTCGGAATCTAAAAGGGTAAGTATCTCACCAGAATTTGAGAGATTGCCGGTGTAGATTTGATCGGCAGGAATGTCGAGAACAGAATCATCATTCGTTCGTTCAAGAAGTAGAAATTCTCCCGGCGGGATTTCGCCCGCGAGTGAAATTTCCGGTTTGCCATCAGCCGCGAGAATTTTCCAATTAGAGAGATCGAAAATTTTGTCGCTCGTTGTATTGTGAAGTTCAATCCACTCGTCACTTGAAGAAATTGTCGAACCCATCCACGCCACCTCGTTAAACACCACCTCTCCCATCGCGGCCACCATGAAAATTTGTGGAGTGTTCGGTGTGGCAGTGGCGGCAAGCAAAGAAGATTCGTTATCGGAAAAATCAACTGCAAAAATTTCAAAAAAATATTCGACACCATTCGTTAATCCGGTTTTTTGAAATTCGAGAGTGTTGCCTATGTTTTCGAAATCCCCGCCGTTGATTCGCAAATAATAAGCATCAAAGTTTTCATCCGCAGCCTCCAACCAATTCAGCCCGACAAAGCCGTCACCGACCATGGCGGACAATTCGGCATTTTCTGGAAAAGCCGGAGAAATGAAATCAATCACGAAATCCTCACTTTTGATTTCTTCTTCATTGTCCGCAGAATCCCGCGAATAAAAACGCAATGTTTTGCTTTCACCGATTTCGAGAGGAGCAGAATATTCGAGAAAATCAGCTTTTGTAGCTTCGGAACTGAGTGAATAAAAAATTGTTGCCGACTCGTTGATCGAAAGCTCGACCGATTGAGTCGTCGCGAAAAAACCTCCAGCCGGATTGGCGGTCGTGATTGGAGTAATCGTGTCGGGAGGCAAGTCAGCTGGCGGATCGGGGTCGGGCGGGACGAAAGTTGAATTTTGCGGAGTTGGCTCGTCGAGAATTTCAAAATCAGCGGAATTATTGTCGGTATCAACCATTACATCATTTTCAAATTTCCGAGAAATTGATTTTCCGATGGAGGGATTTTCCACCGCGACCGAACCCTCGAAAAATACACTCTCTCCAAACCCAACGAAATCGATAGTGTCAAAATCTGTCGGTCCATCTGACATCGCATCGAATCCGATTGCAACTGCGTAATTTTCTTCTAGCGCGAAATTCTGTGAAACAAGCGCATCTGCCATCACGAGCAAATTTTCGTCGCTCGCGTTCGCATCCACAACGAGATAAAAACTGCGCGCAGGAATCTCGACTGTTCGAAATTCAGCCTCACTAGAACCGTTAAAGTGGACAATAATCAACCGCGTACCATCTGCCGCCCACCCTTCAATTCGAAAATCGGCAATCGTGAGATCGACTGCCGATTCTGTCGGATTATAAATTTCGATGAATCTATTCGACGCTCCATCTACTGCATCAATCGAATCGATTTGAATTTCCGAAATCACAAGATGATCTACCGTCCCCGCCACCGCATAAATGACGGAGAAGGAAAATACTGCGAGAAGAAGGAAAATTTTTCTCATGCCTGCTAAAAAATCTTGTTTCTAATTTTTGGAGAAAAGCGGAATTTTCGCAAACGCGAGCAGAATTCTGCGAACAAAATTTGAGTTCTCTTAATCTTGGAAAGATTTTCCGCTACACTTCGAAAGTGATTGGCACTCGTCTCCGCCCCCGCTACCCTTTCGACCATGTTTTGGGAATCACAATTTTGGTACTCGCTATTTTTGGACTAGTGATGATTTCG
>JAGLJE010000070.1 GCA_023142645.1 Candidatus Altimarinota bacterium
AACGAATTATACCCATCGGTCAGAAAGCGCTGGAGGCGATAAAGGCTTATCGGGAACAGTTAGACAGGCAGTTCGGGGTGGAGACGCTTAAAAATGAATCCTTATTTCTGAATAAATACCACAAACGTTTAAATACCCGCTCGATTGCCAGAATTTTAAGAAAACTGGTGGACGCCGTCGGCCTGATAACACCGGTTTCACCCCATGCATTACGGCATAGTTTCGCCACGCACATGCTCAACGCCGGGGCGGACCTGCGAAGCGTGCAGGAAATGCTCGGACATGCCTCAATCACGACAACACAAATTTACACGCATGTGACAAATAAACGCTTGCGCGAAATTCATGAGAAGTTTCATCGCTGATCTTCTGCGCACAGAAATTTAAATTTGTCGCCGTCGCGCCGTAGCCATACTCCTTCAGAAATTTGAAGTTCGTCGTCTGACGACAGTTTTCGTAGCTTTTCATCCATGGCAGCATTCCATCCTAAAATCACTCCCTCGCGAACATCAATCATTGTTTCCGAATCTGCGAATTCCGCATACAGCAAATTTTCATTGAAATAAATCGCCTCTTTAGTTTTTTTCGGAATTCCCAGGACAACTGTCGAGCCAATTTTGAATTTCGCGAACTTTTCACCGAATTTGAAATTCTGTGACACGTTCATTTCTTTTTCGAATTCAATCGGTCGCACACCGACTGCCGCAAGCATCGTCTGATAAATTTTGGCGCGAGTGTCGTTCTGCAATTTGAAATTTTCGAGCAAAAGTTCCGTCACTATTCGAGGATTTCGAAAATGCGGATTATGTCGTGCGCCACAAAATGCCACCATTTTCTTGAATCCTTCTGGATCAGTCGTGCGAATTAATCTCCAAAAACGCGCCGGATCAAGTTCGCGCTGTGCAAATTCGCCTTTCGGTTCGAACGCACATTTTCCGGGAACAGCAATTGAATGTTTATGTCGCGGCTTCAAGATAAAAATAAGCATTTTCCCGCCGCGCATTTCTTCGAAAAAATTACAGTGTTCGGAATTTTCGGAATCCAATTTATAAATTTCGCGAACCGACATCTCGACACCGAGCGGATGTGTAAAGCCAGCAGAATCAATCGAGCTATGGACGAACATCCCATCGCTCGGCGCGATGAGAAAATCGTCGCGCTCAAGCCCGAACTTTTCACAATCTGCCACCGTCGGAAAATGTTTGCGCGGATGGTCATAAAAAAACGCTTTTTGCAGTGTGCCGTCTGAATCGCGTGAATAATATTTCGCGAAAGTTTCAGCAACTTCTTGTGCGACGAATGCCTCTACAAGTCCCGATTTGATGGCAAGCAACGAACCGAACCGTGTTCCGCAGATTGCTCCCCACGCTGCCGTCACCGGCAAATTTGTGAGCACGAGCCGTAACGTCGCTCGAACGGTGTCCGCGAAATTCACCGATTCGCGTTTTTTTAATATCAGCTGCACCGCCACCGGCGCGGCATATTTTTCGGGAGCGAGAAAATCGTAACTTTTAACTTTAAAGTTCATCTATAAGTTCGGCTGCTAATTTTAACAAATTCTTGCTAAAATCCACCCGTTTTTTAACCTACTTTAAAATGTCGCGTAAGTTTCTTTCCCCTCTTTTGATTTTCGGAATCGTCGCAACTGCAATCGGAATTTGGACTGCCGCGAGCTACAACTCGCTCGTGAGCCTCGAAGAAAATGTGGATAATTCTTTCGCAAAAATCGAGACACAATTTCAACGCCGCCTTGATTTGATTCCGAATGTAGTGAGCACTGTCAAGAGAGTCGCT
>JAGLJE010000071.1 GCA_023142645.1 Candidatus Altimarinota bacterium
CAAATGAGAAAATTGCTGCTGCGAACGAGTTTGAATCCGCGCTATCAAGGCTGCTGGTGACTGTCGAGGCATACCCCGAACTGAAGGCAACGGAAGCTTTCCGTGATTTAATTGTCGAACTTGAAGGAACGGAAAACCGAATCGCTTTCGCGCGAAATGAATACAATGACACGACCACGGATTACAACAAAACCGTGCGGAAGTTTCCGCGGAATTTGATCGCGAATCTTTTTGGTTTCGAAAAAGAAAAAATCCTTTTCAAGGCCGCAGCGGAGGCAGATGTGGTGCCCATCATAGATTTCGGGGGTAATCAATAAATTCAACAGACAGCATAAAGCATGAGAAATAAAACACGCAAAAGTCGATTTCTGCATGCTTTTGTATTGCATACTGGATGTTTTTTAATTTTCATCTCTACCCTCGCGAGTTTTTGTGGAATTTCTTTTGCAAGTGATTTTCCGGAACAAAGCAATTTCGTGACTGATGCGACAACAACACTTTCAGATGAAACTGTGGCGAATTTAAACTTGAAGCTTAAAAATTACGAAGCGAAAACCGGAACGGAAATCGCAGTGGTAATCGTGAATTCAACTGACGAAATGCCAATTTGGCAGTTCGCTACGGAACTTGGCAACGCATGGAAAGTGGGGAAAAAAGATGTCAACAATGGCGCGCTGCTCGTTGTCGCGATAGGTGATCGGGAACTTTTCATCGCGACAGGCAGCCAACTAGAAGGCGCGCTCACCGATATTGAATCGAAAGAAATTATCGATAAAGTGATCACTCCGCAATTTAAAAATGAAAATTTCGACGACGGAATCACTATGGGTGTGGAAGGAATGATTCTCGCAATCGCGGGAGAGAGTTTCACGAATTTGAGAATGGAAAGTTCAAATTCATTAGAAAGTTTCGCAAATATCTTATTCATTTTGGTTTTCTTCATTTTTCCATGGTTCGCAGCGATTCTCGGACGCTCGAAAAAAATTTGGCCGGGCGGCGCAGTCGGAGCGATCGGTGGCGGAATCAGTGGATTATTGTTTAATTTCGCGGTAATCGGAATAGTCGCGGCAACAGTTGGTCTCGGCATTTTCGGATTAATTTTCGATTTCATCGTTTCACGAAATTTTGCGGCAGCGAAAAAATCAAACCGTCGAGTGGCATGGTGGGCAGGAGGCGAACGAAGAAATTTTGGAAAAAGCGGGTTTGGCGGATTCGGCGGAGGTGGATTTTCAGGCGGGGGTGCAGGTGGAAGATGGTGATTAAATTTGAAAAAGTTCCTCTGCATTCTCCGTAGTTTGTTTTGCGACCTCTTCGACTGAAATCCCCCGCAGCTTCGCAATTATCTCCGCGACCTCACGAACAAATGCCGGCTCGTTGCGTTGCCCGCGAAATTTTTGCGGTGCGAGAAAAGGCGCATCTGTTTCGATAAGAAGTTTTTCGAGCGAAATTTTTTTGGCAACTTCGTGAAGATCTTTCGCATTCGGGAAAGTGACGATCCCAGTTAGTCCAATGAAAAATCCGCGAGCAAGAACTTTTTCGGCGAAATCCCAATCACTTCCAAAACAGTGGAAGACTCCGCGAACTTTGAATTCGTCTAAAGTCTCAAGAATTTCTGAATCTGCAGCGCGCGAATGGATGATCACCGGTAGATTTAATTTTTGCGCTAATTCGAGTTGCTGTCGAAATGCGTTTTTTTGAATTTCCGGCGAATTTTTCATACGAAAAAAATCGAGACCAATCTCCCCCACCGCCACAACCTTTTGAGAAGCCGCAAGTTTCTCAAGTTCGTTTAAAGTTCTCTCGTCAACCGAATCCGCCGCGTGCGGATGGACGCCAACTGCCGCAAAAACGCCATCAAATTTTTCGGCAAGCGCGACCGCTGCACGCGAATTGGAAAGCTCCACTCCCGGAATCACGAATTTTTGAACTCCGACAGAGCGCGCACGAACTAGAGTTTCTTTGAAGTCCCTTGTAAATTCGGTAAAATCGAGATGGCAGTGGGTATCGATCAACATGACGGCATACAGGATACAGCAGAACAGCACGCAAAAAAACTGTGTACTGCTTATATTGAGTGCTGTATCCTTCTTCAAAATTTCTTTTGACAAACAGGGCAGAAGCTAGTGGTTCTCTGCTGAATCTTCATTCTCTCAAGGGTCGTCCCGCAAATTTTACACGGCTGACCGTGCCGCCGATAAGTAAAAAGCGAATTCTGATTTTTTCCTGCCCGCCCGCTCACATCAACAAATTCGCCGATTGTCGTGCCACGATTTCGAATTCCTTTTCGCAACTGATTTCGAATTACATGAAAAAGATTTTCCATACCTTTTTTGGTAAGTTTTTCAACTTTCGAAACAGGGTGCAATTTTGCCGCGAAACAAATTTCGTCCGCGTAAATATTTCCAATGCCGACGATGATTTTTTGATCAAGCAGCGTGGCTTTTAACCTCCCTTTTTTTGAACGAAGAATTTCGCGAAACTTCGCGAGCGTGAAACTTTTCGAAAACGGTTCAATTCCAAGCTTTTGGATTTCAGGAAGCTTTTCCAAATCTTTTTCGGAAACCAGCCGCAACGTGCCGAATTTTCGAATGTCGGAAAATTGTATCCATACTCCACCACTTAATTTAAGAAAATGGCGAATAGATTTTTCGAGCGGAATAGAATTTCTAGCAAGAAGAAAATGTCCTGTCATTCGAAAGTGTGCCACCAAAACAAGTTTTTCTGAAAGCGAAAAAATAATAAACTTCGCCCGCCGATTGATTGCAAGAATTTTCTTGTTTTCGATCTTTTTTTTGAATTTTGCGAAAGCAGGAGTGAAAGCTTTTTTTGTGTTCGAAGAAAGCGCAAATATTCGTCTCCCTACAATTTTTTGGAGATCGCGGACTTGCGTTTCGACTTCAGGAAGTTCAGGCATGCTAAAATTTTAAACCAATTTAATTTTTTAAAATGCTCGGAAAAATTCGTGAATTCGATTGGCGTGAAAAATTCCTTAATTTCGATGCCGTTCGAAATGGAATTCGACTCATTTTCAATCCCGAACTCACAAAACCAGATTTTATTTGGTGCGATTTGAACGACTGCAATCTAGAAAAAGATTTGGCGAAAATTGATCTTGTTATTGTTGACATCGACCTCACTCTCGTCGTCGAAGGTGGTGAAGAAATTCACGAAAAAATTGCCGATCAATTCGAGCAGATTCGACAACTTTGCAAAGTCGCGTGTTTTACAAATAAAAATTCTACGCGAAATCAAAAAATTGAGGAAAAATACAACATCAAAGTTTTTACAGCTGGCAAAAAGAAAAAGCCCAATCCAACCGGCTACCGAAAAATTGCGAAAGAAAACGGGATTAAAGATTTCAGTCGAATCCTTTTCGTCGACGATAGCCTTTCGACCGGAATCGCCAGCGCAAAAAATCTCGGAATGAGAACTGCACTTATCGATTATAAATCTTTACTCGATAGCAAGAAAGAGAAAATTTGGGCGAAACGGGTTTTTGGTAGAAATTTTGACCGATTTTTGTTGAGAAGAATTTTTGGAAAAAACGCTCCGTTTCAAAATTAGTTAAAATTCAGGTGTGAATTTCCAAATAATCCCCGCAATCGACTTAATGCACGGAAAATGCGTGCGGCTTTACAAAGGCGAGTATTCTCAAAAAACCGAATACTTCATCTCCCCCACCGAGCAAGCGAAAATTTTTGAAAACGAGGGAGCAGATTTGATTCACGTCGTCGATCTCGATGGAGCGAAAGCAGGCAAGCCGCGAAATTTACAGACAATCGCGAAAATCCGAGGGGAGATCAAAATTCCAATCGAAGTCGGCGGTGGCGTGCGAAAAATTGAAGATGCTGAGAAACTTTTTGAAATCGGTATCAATCGAATAATTTTAGGAACACTCGCCATCAAGCAACCAAAACTTTTGAAGGAATTTCTCGCAAAATTTGGAGCGAAAAAAATTGTCGTTGGTCTCGACGCTAAAGAAGGTGGAATGAAACTCGCAACGCACGGCTGGAAAGAAAAAACGAAACTTGATGTGATCGATTTCGCGGAAGAGCTTGAAAAAATCGGGGTAAAACGGATTATTTATACTGATATCGCGCGCGACGGGACTCTCACTTTCCCTAATTTTGATGTAAATGAGAGACTTGTGAACACCACAAATTTGAAAGTAATTGCGAGCGGAGGAGTGACTGATATCGAGCACTTGAGAATTTTGAAGCGAGTCGGCTGCGAAGGAGCAATTCTCGGAAAAGCACTTTATGAAAACGAAATTTCAGTGGCAGAAATTAAAGCAAATTTATGATTGGATTCCTCTCCGGCAGCGTAATCAAAATCCGAGAAAAAAAATTAATTCTCGATGTAGGTGGGGTGGGATATGAAATTTTTGCGAATCGAAAACTACTCACGAAAATTCAACCGACTGATTCGCTGAAATTTTGGATTCACACGCATCAAACAAGTGATGCAATTTCGCTTTTCGGTTTCGCGGAAGAAAAAGATTTGAAATTTTTCGAGTTGCTGAATTCAGTGAATGGAGTGGGTCCAAAAAGCGCGCTCGAAATTCTCGAGAATCCAACGAACTCTCTCGAAAAAACTATCGTGAGCGGAGATACAAAAAAACTCGCGGAAACTCCGGGAATCGGGAAAAAAACGGCGGCGCGGATTATTTTAGAATTGAGATCAAAAATCGTGGGAGGCGATCCGAAAATTCCCGAAACTGCAGAAATCGATTCAGAAATTTTGGAAGCAGTGGCACAACTCGGTTATCCAAAAAAGGTTGCAGAAAAAATTCTGGCGAAATTGCCGCAAGAAATCACGATAACGGAAGAAATTGTGAGGTGGTTTCTGCAAAATGTGTGATCAAACCTCCCGCCGAGACATTTTATCCTTCGTAATCACGGTTGGAGCTTTATGAAGAGGCGGGTAAAATTCAAATAATTTAAAAAATTCAAAATGAATGTTAAAAAAATTATCACGATCGTAAGCGGAACAATAATTGCTTTTGTCACGCTCGCACTGACTGTTAACATTCTTTTAGAAACTCCAAAAACAGAAAATTTCGCTGAAGCGATTTTCGTGAGTTCACCCGAAAAACAAACCACAGTGATAAATCCGGGAGGCTTGATTGCAAAAAAAGGATCACTGAAATTTGGAGAATTCGCGCTTTTTCAGCTCTCAAATGAAGAAACCGATCTCGAATTTGTTTCCGCGAAATTCGATGAAAAAAACGGGGCAATTATTTCCGCGCGGGGGCGAGTAAATTCAGGGAGCATACTCGCGGTAAGTTTGCTTTTTGGAAGCGAACTCACTCTTCTCGACGATCGCGTAGCCGCATCAAACCAAGGTGGCAGCTTTATTTTTGAAAAAAACGAGGAGGCAAATTCCACACGCATACAAGTGCTTTCCGGCAGCGTGAAGCTCACTTTTCTCGACACGAACAGTTCTGAATTGTTTGAAGGAATATTGCTCGCAGGAGAAGAAATAGAACTTACGAATGAGATTATCATGGAAATTTTTGGAGCAATAGATGAAATCGAACGAGTAATTGTATGGAAACAAAAAGTGAAAAAATTCAGCAGCCGTTTTGATGGAGAGAGCCAACTCATGAGCAAAATTCTCGAGCAGCTTTCGTATGGAGAGCCAAATGCGCTGCTTACAGGATTTAATTTCGTGAGAGAAAAACTTATTTTCAATCCGAAGGCAAGAGAAAATTTTTACACGCAGCAATTCTCCAGACTGCTCGCGGAAACGGCTGAAGGAAATACGGAAGCGGTGAATAACTTTCTTGCAAATTCCAATCCAAAAAACCACGCGCAACTTCAAAAAGTAGTAATGCGGGCTACTCCTTTCACTCGTCTCTTTTTAGCGGAATCACTATCCCCTTCCACGAAAGAAAAAATCGTTCGACTTGCATATCTTTCCCTACCGCTCTCCGCTTTCGCGGAAATTACAAACCTCTCGGTTGTGAATGAATTAAATCGTAATTTTGTTTTCATTTTCGATGACCCGAATAACACGAAACACACACAGACATTCTTGAATCGAGCAAAAAGCGGAATCGAGGAGGCAGATGCGAAAACTGCGAAATTGTTATTAATGATCTTACAACGCGATGCGCAAACGGTGAATGCGGATTGGATGGAAGCGTGGGTTGCGATAAATCGCGCTCGCATCATAACCGATTTCGATCTTGCTACTGCGATCACCGATCAACTTTCGCTCGTGAAATTTCTCGTGGAATACGGACAAGGAGAACTCGCTAGTAACGCGCTGCGAGAACTCGTGGAATTGCTTTCTCGTGGTCGCGAAAAGTTTTCAGAAATTTCACTCGAAAAAATTGCAGTGGAGGGAAACGAACTCAAAAACCGCATTCTTTTCCTCGCGAGTCTCGGCAAAAATGTGGAATTCGATGAGGAACCATATCGCAAATGGATAATCGAACGAGAAAAAATCGAAGCTGAGAAAATTACGGAAGAAATCGCGGCGGAAACTGAAACTACATACGGAAGATCCGGTCGTGTTGCCCGTCCACAGTCTGAACTTGAAAAGTTTTTGAATTTATTCAAAGAAATCCCTTCCTCTCCCACACAAGCGGCAGAAGAGGAACTGCTAAACAAGGATGATAAAAATTCAACAGAGAAAGATGAAACAACTCCTACCGAATCGAAAGAAGAAATCATGAGCTCGCCCGCGGATGTGATTGAAATTCCTTCCGCGGAGTGATTTGCAAATTCGAAGCGTGTTAAGATCAAAGCTAATTTTTTTATGAAACTCGCAACTGTCACTGTCACCGGCACTGATAAGCCCGGAATCATCGCTAAAACAACTGCCTCACTTTTTGCGAACGGAGTTAACATCGTTTCACTTGATGAAAAAGTGATCAACGGAATTTTTTCGATGGTACTCGCGGCGGATGTGAAAAAGTCGGATTTTGAAAAATTAAAAAAAGATCTTGCGAAAGTAGCGGAAAATCTTGATCTTGAAATTCGCATGAATCTTCACGATACGAGAGAAGTTAAGAATCTCGCGATTTTAGTGACAAAGGAAAAACACTGCCTAGAGGCAATAGTGAAAAATTGTGCGAGCGGAAAAATCCGCGCACAGCCGGTGGTGATAATTGGCAATCATCCCGATTTGAAATCCCTCGCAAAAAAATTAGGGATTCCTTTTCACTTCACGAATGGTGGAAAAAAAGAAGATCGTGAGCGCAAAACAATTCAGCTAATCAAAAGATACAACGCGGACTTCATCGCACTCGCGAGATACATGCAGATTCTTTCACCGGAATTTGTCGCGCGATACGAGGGAAGAATAATCAATATTCATCCAAGCCTGCTCCCCGCTTTCCCAGGAGCGCGACCATACGATCAGGCTCTCGAAGCGGGTGTGGAAATAGTCGGCGTGACGGCGCATTTCGTGACAACCGATCTCGATCGCGGTCCGGTGATTTGCCAAGATGCTTTTCGGGTACGAAAGAATGATTCGATGGAAAGAATCCGCGAGCGGGGACAAAAAATGGAAGCGAAAGTTTTGGCGAAAGCGTGTGAGTTGTATTCGAAAGACAAACTCTACATGCAGTGGGGTAAAGTGCATTTTCGATAAAAAGACTAATACATTTTTTAAGCCCATTTTCGACTTTTCGGCTTCAGGGAGATAAAATGTGGTTATTCTAGCTTTTAGTAATCATAATATATTTGTGGCAAAAAATTACTATCAATTATCGTCAAGTGCCTTAAAAATAAGGCTAAAATGGATTAGAAAATTCGGCGGTTTGCCGCGTCCGAATGTAAAAAATAAAGAATGGCTGAGTTTATTAGAAGAAGAATCGCGTAATTCTTTGATGATTGAGGGTTATTTTGTGAGCAAGCGAGAATTAAAACAAGCTCTGAAGACACGCAAATCCGCCCATGAAGTGGTTGGCTATTTTGATGCCGCACAACAATCTTATGAAATGGCTTACGAGCAGTTTCGAGAAAACGAATTTCAATTAAGTAAATCTTTAATCCGTCAAATTCATTCTGTAATGTTTCGGGATGTTCCTTATTTTCGTTATCCGCGCGGAGAATGGCGAAATGAGCCAATCATAATAAGTGGAGCTAAGTGTATGCCACCGAAAGATCGCGCACGAATTGAACAAATTCTTGAAAAATTGATTTTTCTGATTAATAAGAAAAAAATGGAGCCTTGGCGCAGGGCTGCACTTGCTCATGCAACCTTCGAACTTGCTCATCCTTTCCCTGACGGAAACGGTCGAGTGGGTAGAATTTTAGCGAGCTTTATTCTCGTCGCTCATGGTTTGCCAAATATAATTATTAAAGGGGATGAAGAAGCTAAAAAAAATTATTTTGACAGTCTCGAATCAGCTGATAAAACAATAGATAAACTTTTTCGCGGACAGATCGCATGGACAAAAATTCCGATTGAGAATTTTTTACCTCTCGAGTACCTCATAAAAACAGAACTCGCGAACTCACTGGACAAACTGATTTGCGCTGCATGGAAAAAACAGGGAGGCAAATTATTACCAACTTCTACGGTCGCAAAACAAACTAGCAGAAAAGTATCCTCTTTTCAGGTTCAGTGCTACAAAAAACAATTCATTTCAATAAAAGAAGGAGGTCACATACTCACACATCCAGATTTACTTATTGAACCAAAGTAACCTATTCCCAACCATGCAAAAACTCCTCCCCACCCTCCTCACAATCCTCCTCCTTATCGGCTGCGCGCAAAGTTCGGTCGAGACAGATGAAGTCAAGGAGAAAAATCAAACAACTGATAATTTTGAAAAAAATTTGGAGTGCCAGAAATTTAAAGAAGAACTTGAAGAAAATAAGTTAGAAATGTTCAAATCAAGTATCCAAGGGATTTTTTATAGTCCCAAAACAAATTCTTGTTTGTATGTCCTAATAAGTGCACCACCGACAGATAGCACATCAAATTATCTTTCCTACGAGTTAATAGATTTTTTTACGCGCCAAACAATAGAACAGTATACCAATCACCCAAACTATACTGGAGAAATAAAAAGTATTGATGACTTTCAAGAAAAAGTTAAAGAATATCAAAACTAATTTAAAATTTATAATTTAAAATTTATAATTCTTTTTTATGTCTGCAACTTCCCTCGACCAAATCGTCTCCCTCTGTAAACAACGCGGCTTCATTTTCCCCGGCTCGGAAATCTACGGCGGGCTCGCGAATACTTGGGACTACGGACCCATCGGCGTGGAATTGAAAAATAATGTCAAACAATTTTGGTGGGATTTTTGGGTGCGGAAACGCGATGATATTGTCGGTGTTGATGCGTCAATTTTGATGAATCCGAAAGTTTGGGAAGCCAGCGGACATGTTTCGAATTTCGCCGACCCGCTCGTCGACTGCAAAAGCTGCAAAAAAAGATTTCGGGGAGATAAATTAATCGAAGAATATTTATTTAGTGAATTCGGTACGTCGATAACAATCCAAAAATTTCACATGGCAGTGCTAAAAAAAACAGAAGAGAATGTTGATGAAAAATTAAAGGAATTTGTTCTTTCGGTTAAGAGCGCAAAATCAACAGCTGAAGTACTAAAAGAAACAGAGGATTTAAATAAATTTATATTTTCTTTCCTGAACGGAAGTAAAATTCCATGCCCTGCGTGCAAAAAATCTGACTGGAGCGAACCGCGCAATTTTAATTTAATGTTCCGCACTTCGCAGGGCGTGACTGAAGATAGTGAGCGGGAAATTTACATGCGACCGGAAACCGCGCAAGGAATTTTCGTGAATTTCAAAAATGTTTTGAATTCTTCACGAAAGAAATTACCGTTTGGAATCGCGCAAATCGGAAAAGCCTTTCGCAACGAAATCACACCGGGCAACTTTACTTTCCGTACACGCGAATTCGAACAAATGGAGGTGGAATATTTTTGCGCGGAAAAAGATTGGAAGAAAATTTATCCCGAACTCGAAAAAGCAAGTTGGGATTTCTTTTTGAAACTCGGAATCGAGGAAAAAAATCTCCGGTGGAGACAGCACGACGATGCAGAACTTTCGCACTATTCGAAACTCACGAAAGATATTGAATACAAATTTCCGTGGGGCTGGGGCGAGCTGCAAGGACTGGCGTACCGAACCGATTTTGATTTGAAACAGCACCAGAAA
>JAGLJE010000072.1 GCA_023142645.1 Candidatus Altimarinota bacterium
GAAATCGTTTTATTCGTAAAATTGCAGCAGCCGAATCTTGTTCTCGCGCGATCAAATTTGAATTGCCATTTTTTTAAATCGTGTTTTTCGAAAAGCTGAAGCGCGATGGTTTGAGCTGAGAGAATATTCACGAGGAGAGTTTACATCCTCGGCGGCAGTTTGAGATTTAGTTGGAGTTTTTGAAGATTAAGAGTGAGTATTTAGAGAGAAGATGAAGATTTAATTTTTTTTGATGATAAAATCATTTCACAGGAATTATGAATCAATCGAATAATCAAAATCACGATTTCTCTTCCGTCGATACTTTAAAGAAAAAACTTGATGGCAAGAGACCACTTGATGCAGTACTGCATAATAAAATTATGCAAAAATTTCATTTGGACTGGACTTACAATAGCAATGCAATTGAGGGTAATACTTTAAATTATTCCGAAACTCAATTCTATCTAAATTTTGGTCTGACTTCCAAGGGGCATCCTCTCTCGGAATATTTAGAAATGAAAAATCATAAGTATGCTCTGATTTATTTGGAAGAAATTATTCGTGAGAAGAAGCCGCTTACGGAAAGACTGATCAAAAATTTACATGCAATGCTTTTTAAGAATAATGATGAGGTGGAGATTCAAGATGAGCGCGGTAAAAAAATCAAAGTCCCTGTACTTCCCGGAACTTACAAAAAAGAAGATAACTATGTTTTACTTCCAGATAATACAATCAAAAAATATGTAAGTCCGCTCAAAGTAGTGGATGAGATGGAAAAGCTGATTAAATTTTACGAAGATAACCAAAAAAAACTTCATCCTATTCTGTTGGCGACAGAGCTACATGCTCGTTTTGTTAGTATTCATCCTTTTGTAGATGGCAACGGAAGAACGGCTCGTTTAATTATGAATATCGTCTTAATGCAAGCAGGCTATTCTCCGGCGATTATTCAAAACGAAAAGAAACAGGATTATTACGATGTCTTACAGGCATATGACGCTACTGGTGAAGTCGAAGGTTTTGTTTCAATTATTGAACAAGAAGTGACTCGAACTTTACAGATTATGTTGAATGCGGCTGAGGGCAAAATGATTTTTGAAACGGCGGATATTAAAAAAAGAATTGAGCATTTTTCCAAAACCATGGATGCCCTAGATAAAGATGTGGGTCAATTTGCAAAGAAAGTGACTTCTGAAGAAAAAAAGGAGAGCATAAAAAAAGTTAGAGATTATCTTTATAAAATCGCTAAAGAAAAGATAGGAGATTTTGATAGTAGCAATTTTAGTTTTGGAATTGAATATCCTCGCCAAGTAGATGAAATTCCCCTTAGTGATGAACTGACTAATTTGGTTAATTCAAAAAACATCATATTAGATGTGAAAAATGATGACAAAAGCGCGTTCAGTATTATTTTGTCGTCAAAAAAAAGAAGATTAATTCCGAATGGGTTTTGCTCTTTTGCTATTCTTTCCACTAAGTACACCCTTTGTGTCGGCTATACGATCATGGTCATAGAAATGGATTCAAAAGAAAAAGAAATTTCATTGGGATTTAAGTCAGGCAAAAATACAGGCTTCATCCAAAACGGTGTTATTTGGGAAGATTGGAACAAGCAAGATTTGGATAATTTTTTCAATGAAGTCTTTGATCAATTTCTAAACATGGTGCAGCAAGAAGCAGAACAGAGAAGAATTAGAATTGAGGAAAAACATAAAAAAAGAGTTGATTCTCCACATTTGAACTGACAAGCTAATTTTTCAAAATCCGCGCCGCGGCTTGCGCGCAATTCACCGGATCAATGACCGTGAGAACTGGTGTATTTGATGGCATTTGAAGTGTCGAGTGGATGTTGACGAGATAATCATCCTTATCTTTGAACGGTGGACAGGCGAGGACAGGCTTTGTTGAATTCGCGGCGACGACGCCGGAAAGCGCGTTCGATCGTCCTGCGATGGTGATGTAAACAAGTTTCTTCTCCTGCCCTGAGCTTGTCGAAGGGTCGCTCTCATTTTTCTCAATCAACGCCAAAACTTCACGAGTGTTTTTGTGTGCGCTCGCGACAGTAATTTCAAAAGGAATTTCTAACTTTTCCAATTCCGCAGTAATTTTTTCTGCGTGGGGCTGATCTACTTCGCTACCGAGAATGAGGATGGCTTTCATAATTTTTGGTTGAACGGGAAATATTTTAGCAAATTAAATGATGGTAATTGGTTTTACTCGCCTTGATGTAAAAAATGATTTTCTCTCTTTTGATTTTATCGACTTGAAAATAAATCACATAACTTCCTCCAACGATCGGATAATAATAAAATCCATTTTCAGCAATTCTCGCAGAATAAGGTGTCAATCCTAAAAAATAAGGATTCTTTAAATCTTGAATTCCTTTGAGAATGAGCTTTAAAACATATTTTGCTTCGATTTCAGAACTGGAAAAATCACGAATACTTGCTTCGATTATTTCCAAATCTTGTTTTGCAGATTCACGAAGTGAAATAATGTATTCTGTCACTTTTTCATTTAAATTTTAAATCTTTTTTTAGCCCAAGCAAAAAACGCTTTTTCGGAAATCTTTTTATCGTTTTTTCTACTCATTAAAATCTGATAATCCTTCTCCTCTTCGGTGACGATTTTTTTAGAAATGTTATTACGAGATTTAATAGCTGTTTGCATCGCAAAATGATTTTAAAAGAATCTTAAAAGTATTTTAACAAATTCTGCCGAATCCGCTCTTTCACCGGAATGCCGAGCGCAGGCAATTCGAATTCTTTGCCGGTAATCGTTTCGTAGAGATTGACGTATTTCCCGCTGAATTCTACAAGCACATCATCCGGAATATTAGGAATCTCGTCTTTATACGGATCGCAGCGCTCCGCAATCCACAATCGGAGAAATTCTTTGTCGAGAGACTCTGGCTCCTTCCCCGCCGCGTGCAACTTTTCGTACGAACTTGCGAGCCAGTATCGCGAAGAATCGGGAGTGTGAATCTCATCCGCGAGCGTGATTTTATTTTGGGAATCAATCCCAAACTCGTATTTCGTGTCTACGAGAATCAAACCATTTTTTGCGGCAATTTCTTTTCCGCGCGCGAAAAGTTTCAAAGAAATTTCTGCAAGCTCATTCCACTGCTCTTCGCTAAGAAGTTTATTTTCGATTAAAAAATTTGGTGCGACGGAAATATCGTGCGTTCCATCCACCGGTTTTGTCGATGGTGTAAGGATGGTTTCAGGCAATTTATCGTTTTTTTGCAATCCATCTGGCAGCGGATTTCCACAGAATTCTCGCTCGCCTTTTTTGTATGCCGTCCAAATCGATGTGTCGGTCGCGCCGGTGAGATAGTCGCGGACGACGACTTCGACAGACAGCATTTTTAATTTCCGACCGACGACGACATTCGGATCAGGATACTCGATTGTGTGATTCGGGCAAATATCCTCTGTCGCCTCGAACCAAAACCGCGCCGTCTGCGTGAGAACCTGACCTTTGAAAGGTACAGCAGCGAGCACTTTATCAAACGCAGATTGCCGATCGGTTGAGATGAGAATCCTCGTTCCATCAGGCAAATCGTAATTCTCGCGAACTTT
>JAGLJE010000073.1 GCA_023142645.1 Candidatus Altimarinota bacterium
CACTCTCTCTCCCCCGCGATGCACAATGCTGCGTTTGCGGAATTGGGGATTGACGCGGAATACAAGTTTTTTGAAAAATCTCCTGAAGAACTGGAGAATTTTATTCGAGAAGTAAGAGAAAAACACATCGATGGTTTAAGTGTGAGCATCCCTCACAAAGAAAAAATTATTCCGCTGCTTGATGAAGTGGAAGATTCCGCGAAAAAAATCGGAGCAGTGAACACCGTTTTTTGGCGGGACGGGAAACTTCTCGGGGCAAACACCGATTGGATTGGGTTTTTAATGGCGCTTAATTTTCCTAAAGATATAAAAAAAACAGAGGTTGTTCTTTTAGGTGGAGGTGGAGCTGCACGCGCGATTGTTTATGGGTTACTTGAAAATAAATGTGAAGTTACAGTCGTGACCCGCGAGGCTTGGGAATTCGAAGGACTAAAAAAAGATTTTGGCGATCGAATTAAATATGATTTTATTCAAAATTTAAATGATCATAATCCAGATATTCTCATCAACTCCACCCCACTCGGGATGAAAGGGAAATTCGAGGGAATGAGCTTCGTTGACCCGAGGTGGTTCGAAAAACATCAACCACTTATTTTCGATATCGTTTACAATCCGCGCGAAACACAACTTTTGAAAGACGCGCGGACAGCGGGCTGCGAAACGATAGAAGGACTAAATATGCTGGTCCATCAAGCTGTTTTTCAGTTTGAGAAATTCACGGGTTATCCGTCTATGTCCGACAGGAATTTTCCTAAAATAATGTGGAATGCAGCTGTTGCAGAACTTGAAAAACAAAATTCCTAAAAATTTGCTTTTTCTCTGCTTCTTCCCTAAAATCCGCGCTACTGTCTCGCTTCCCCCTTGTCCTTTTCCCTGTTTTTCTATGGCTAAAGTTCGCATATTTATCAAATCACCTCCGAGTGAACAATTAAAAAAATTCCCAAAAATCGCACGGGAATTAATTGTAAAAGGTCGGCAGCAACGTTTTGTCACGCATCAAGAAATTCAATCCGCGCTTCCTCCGATTGAAGATAATTTGGAGCTCATCGAAGAATTCGTGGAAATTTTGCAGGATTTGGGAGTGGAAACCATTGATCAAAAAAAGGCAATCGTGTGGAAGAAAAAAATTAAAGAAGATGAGGAAGATGTAGATCCGAAAACTGGGAAGAAAAAAACGAAGAAAAAGAAAGAACAAAAGTTTACTGACCTTACCGAAATCGCGAGTGATTCAATTCGAATGTACCTTTCAGAAATTGGGAGAGTACCGCTGCTCTCGCATCCAGAAGAGATTGAGTTGGCAAAAAGAATTGCAAAAGGCGATCAGGGAGCGAAACAAAGTCTTGCTGAAGCGAATCTCCGTTTGGTTGTTTCGATTGCGAAGAAATACATAGGAAGAGGTTTGAGTTTTCTTGATTTAATCCAAGAAGGTTCAATCGGGCTTTTCCGTGCGGTAGAAAAATTCGATCCCTCGCGAGGTTTCAAATTTTCCACATACGCGACATGGTGGATTCGGCAGGCAAT
>JAGLJE010000074.1 GCA_023142645.1 Candidatus Altimarinota bacterium
CGAATCTCGCGAAATTCGATTTCGTGATTCAAGAAGAAATGAAGGGCGATGGTCACGCTGTTTTGCAGGCACGGGAAAAAATCGGAGAGGAAGCATTCCTCGTACTTTTTGGGGATGATCTAATTTTCAATGAAAAATCGGCCGCGGTACAGCTTCTCGATATTTTTGAAAAAGAAAATGCGAGCGTGGTCGGTTTGCAGGAAGTTGTAAAAACGGAAGTCGAAAATTATGGAATCGCAGAATTGAAACCTGTCCTCGATAGTACCCGCGAAAGCGGGAATCGAGGAAACAATTCGTGCGAAATCGAAAAGTTCGTCGAAAAACCACAGCCGAGCGAGACACCGAGCAATCTCGCGATCGTGGGAAAGTATGTTTGCACGCCCACGATTTTTGAAATTCTCGAGCAAAATCCAAATGCTTCCGGCGAGATTCGGCTAATTGATGCGCTGCAAATTCTCCTCGAAAAAGAAAAAGTTTTTGGCAAAATCTTGGCGGGAGATCGTTTCGATTGCGGCGATAAATTTGGGTTGTGGCGGGCAAATTTGGAGCTTGGTCTCCAACATCCAGAAATTTCAAAAAAGGCAGAATGCTATCTTCGCGAGATTGCCGCACGCGAGCAAAAGAATTAAAATCCCGCGCATGAAAGAAGATTTACGCGCACTTCTCGAGCAAGCTGATCAATTGAAATTCGAAGAAAAATACGGAGAAGCGATCAGGGTTTGCGAACAAATTCTCTCTGAGGATCCTTCGTGTGTCGAAGCTTTCGAGGAAATTGGAGACAATTTTATTTCGCTAAATCAACTCACGAAAGCGGAGCGCGCTCTTCGAAAAGCGGTAGAACTCAATTCGAATTCCGCAAATGCGGCATATCTCCTCGGATTTCTTTTTTCCTGTAAACGCGAGTGGCAAGATTCCATCGACTTACTTGAGAAAGCAGATGAGCTCAAACCCAACCATCCCGAAATTCTACGTTGTCTCGGCTGGAGCTACGCGATGAGCGACGATCGTGGAAAAGGAATTATTCTCCTCGAACGGGCGCGCACTCTAGCACCCGACGATATTTTCGTGCTCACCGATCTCGGGGTGTGTTATTTGAATGAAAAAAATGTCGAAAAAGCTCTCCCTATTTTTCGCCGGGTTTTGGAAGTCGATCCTGATAACGAAAAAGCACGCGACTGTCTTGTGATTGTCGAGGAGTATGCAGCAAGCGCGAGGAAAATGAGAAGGTAAACCAATTTTAAGTTTTTAATTTTGAAACAATTTTTAATCCAATAACTTTTTAATTTTCAAAATATTTAAAAAAATGTGAAATTGAAATATTGAAAATTCTTAAACTCGATTCTCGTAATTTTTCGGAAGCTGTCGTGGAAGCTGTCGAGATTTTGAAATCCGGTGGCATCATCGCCCACCCTACCGACACGGTTTGGGGATTGGCTTGCGATGCGGCGAATTCAAAAGCGGTGCGAAAAATTCACGCACTCAAAAAATCCGATTCTGCAAAACCGCTGCTGTTAAATTTGCCTTCAAAAAATTATCTCGAAAAAATCGGTCGGAAACTTTACCGCGCAAAAATCTTAGCAAAAAACTTTTGGCCGGGAAGTTTGAGTTTGTTGATTCCAACGAAATCGAAAAAAATAAAAATCGGAGTCCGATTGCCAAATCACAAACTTTCGAATACTCTTGCGAAAAAATTCGGTGCGCCACTCATCACGACTTCCGCAAATTTGAGCGGAGAGAAGATTGCAAAAAATGCAAGCTGTGTCGTGAAGATCTTTGGAAATAAAATTGATCTCATTCTCGACGACGGCAGCGAATCAAAAAACATTCCCTCAACCCTCGTCGATGTTTCGGGAGATGAAGTGAAGTTAATTCGCGAGGGAGCAATCCCCTTCAAAAAGATTTTGCAAACGCTATCATCCCATTCGTGAAACCAAGTACGATAATTCCCGCGAGGAAAATTCCGAGCGAAATGAGCGCGATTGCAATTTTTGGTTTCACACCAAAAAGCCACGCCACAAGTGCACCGGTGTAAGCACCACTGCCGGGTAGCGGAATTGCAACGAGAATCACAAGAAATATTTCTTCAAAACGAAGAAAATTTTTGGAATGTTTTTTCCGAGTTTTGGCGAAAATCTTTTGAAGCAATTTATCGAGAGATGAAAAATGTTTCCGCGCAAATTTCGTGAGAGTCGGAAGAATTAAAATTATAAGAGTAGCTGCGAAAACATTCCCAAAAAATGCGTAAAAAAATGCCTCTGCGTCGGTGAGTCCGCCGAAAGTAAGCCCCCATGGAATCGCCGCGCGCAGCTCGCCGATAGGAGTCGTTGCGAGAAGGAAAGTGGTGAGTTCGGGAGGCATTTCGAAGAATTTTAACAGAAAAAATCAGGGAAACCCGATTTGACAAATTAATTTTTAGGGACAAAATGCAACCTTACGATTTAACCAAATTTGAAAATGAATAAAAATCTGCCAACCGAAAATGAGGAGAAAATTCTCGTCGTGGATGATAATGAAATGGTTGCTATAGTAACAGAAAGAGGATTGAAAATGTTCGGATACAAAACCGATGTTTTTTTGAGTCCGATCGAAGCTCTCGAATTTTTTAAAGAAAATCGCGATAAAATCGATTTAGTTTTGACGGATTTAAAAATGCCGGGAATGAACGGTGAAGAATTGGCTGCGAAAATCCGTAAAATCTGCGCCGAAATTCCGATTATTTTTATGACAGGAACTCCGCACGAAATGGAATCAAGCGACGAAATAGTTTTGGGAAAACCATTTTCGATAGAAGTTCTTCAAAACACGGTTCGCGAAATTTTGGATGTGGTGGTGGCTGAAAAAGAAGAAAATTAGCTGCTAAAATCGCAGCGTGATTCACACTCCCGTCCTCCTCCGCGAAGTTTTAGAACTGCTCGCTCCTCAAAAAGGTGAGATTTTTCTCGATGCCACACTCGGACTCGGTGGTCACGCGACAGCAATTCTTGAAAAAATCGGCGCAACCGGAAAATTAATCGGCATCGATGCAGATGCGCGGAATCTCAAACTCGCGCACGCGAATTTGAAAAACTTTTCGAATGTGAAATTTCAACGCGCGAATTTCCGCAAGATTGGAAATTTAGTAAAAGCAAATTCAGTCGATGGAATTCTGCTTGATCTCGGTCTTTCTTCTCTCCATCTCGACAACGCAACACGCGGCTTCAGTTTTCGAAATTCCGGACCGCTCGACATGCGATTCGATTCACGGCAAACACTCACTGCCGCCGAAATTTTGAACAGTTCTACCGAAAACGAAATCGCCGACATTTTTTTCAAATTTGGAGAAATTCGCTCCTCTCGAAAAATAGCGCGAAAAGTTGTTGAATTTCGCCGAAAGCAGAAATTTTTACGAACTGAAGATTTAGTCGGAATTATCGAGATAAAATCGCTGCTCCCGCAAATTTTTCAATCACTCCGAATCACGGTGAACGACGAGTTAAATTCTCTCGAAGCAGGTTTGCACGCCGCCGAAAAAATTTTAAAATCAAACGGTAGAATCATAGTGATTTCTTTCCACTCGCTCGAAGATCGAATCGTGAAAAACTTTTTTCGAGAAAAAAAGAAAGCGAGAATATTCGAAGTTCTCACGAAAAAACCGATTACGCCCTCCCCTCTCGAAATTCACGAAAACCCGAGGAGCCGAAGCGCGAAATTACGAGCTGCTAGAAAAATTTAAATTAGGTAAGAGTTTAAAAATTCATATTTGAAAATCACTTAAAAAATTGCAAAATTAATTTGAATCTTCTCCTCTCTCCGCATCGCGAAGCGAAACCCGGAATTCGCCGACGCACGCTGTCTTCACGCGTAGAGATAGGTACTTTTTCGTTAATGGTGGTGGTTGTTTTTCTCGCGCTCTCCATTTCACTTTTATATCTCGCACACGCGAATCGTACCGCCACTCGCGGCTATGCGATTAAAAAATTAGAGATTGAAAAAAATACGTTGCGAACAGAAATAGAAATTTTGGGACAGCAAGTGAGCGAGGCAAAAAGTTTAGAGGCAATCAAAAATTCCGGAGTTCTCGAAAAAATGGAGCGAGTGAAGCAACCGATTTTTTTGCGAACAGATTTGGCGAAGTCGCAAGAAACTCGCGAGTAATCACGAATGTGCCGCAAGTACTTTTATGAAACTTGTAATATCAAAGTTTTTATGGTAAAATACTCTTAAATAAGTAAAAACTAAAAATGCGACTCGAAACTCTTTTTGGAAAAAAGCGGACGCGAATTTTCAGTTTCTTTTTTTTCGGCAAAAATGACAAAAAGAAATCTCAATGGGGTGGGTTTTCCGCGCCGGTTCGCTTAAAATTGAAGAGATGAATTCGTCTGAAATCTGGCATCTCGTGATTTTTTACGGAATGTATGCAGTCGCAGTGATTGCAGCGATGTGGCTGACTGCGCTCATTCTCACACGGTGGTGGAATTTTCGACGATCGCTTGAACTTGTTTTTTTGCGCGTGATGATTCCAAAAAAGGATTCTCGCGAAGACAAACAGGCAGATGCGGAACACGAGCAATTCGGCAGCGGAAAAGAATTCAAAAAAATAACGGGGATAATGGTTCATTTCCTCGAAAATATGCAGATCATGTTTTCGCGAAAAATCAAAGGGAGATTTATCGGACAGGATTTCTTCTCACTTGAGTACGCTATGATTGACGGAGAGTTGAATTTTTTTGTGGTGATTCCGCGCATGGTTCGTGAACTAGTTGAGAAGCAGATTACGGGTTTTTACAAAGATGCGGTAATCGATCAGGTGCCCGATTACAACATTTTTCGGAAAGGCAATCGAAGCGGAGGCACTTATCTCGTCCTCTCGAAAACTTATGCTGAACCGCTGCTCACTTTTCAGAAATTAGAATCTGAAACAATCAATCCGATTCTCAACGCTTTTTCCAAAATCAATCTCGATGAGGGCGCGGCGGTACAAATCATGCTGCGACCTGTTCGCGCAGGCTGGCGAAAAAAATGCCGGAAACTTGCAGATGACCTTTTCACCCGTAAAAAAGCACGGTGGCTTAGTCACCCCTTCAGTTGGCTAGCGAATCTTTTTGGAATCCTCATACGCGGACCACAATCAGAATATCTCGCCTCACAGGGAGATGATGGGAATATCAAGGCGCAAGTCACACAAAATGTGCAAGATATGGTGAAGTTGATCGCAGATAAATCGGAGCACTGCGGCTACGATTCCATCATCCGAATCGTCGCGAGCGCACCGAGCCAGTCGCGCGTGAAAAACATCCTTCGGTCAATCCGCGCAAGCTTCGAGCAATTTTCCGCTCCCAGTCACAACTCGTTTTATTACACTGAATTTCATTCCAATAAAAAACTGGTCAACTCTTTCATTTTTCGCAACTTCAAACGCGGTTTCATCGCGTGGCGAAAAATGTTGTTTCGCTTCGAAATTTCGATGATTCTCGGAGCAGAAGAAATTGCCTCAATATTTCATTTTCCCGATATACGCTACAATCCAAGTACAATCGTGAAGTGGCAGGATTTCAAAGTCGAGCCGGCGCCCGCGAATATCCCTCGCGAAGGACTGCTACTCGGTCACAATACTCACCGCGGAATAAAGAAAGATATTCGAATTTTGCGAGATGATCGACGACGACATTTTTACACGATCGGGAAATCAGGAACGGGGAAATCAACATTGCTGGAGAATATGATTCGGCAGGATTTGCAAAATGGGGAGGGGGTCTGCGTGATCGATCCGCATGGCGATTTGGTTGAAGGTATTTTGCCGTATATCCCACGGAAGCGAGCTGACGATGTGATTTATTTCAATCCAGGAGATTTGGAAAGACCAATCGGTTTAAATATTTTGGAAGGAAAAACAGCGGATGAGCGAGAATTTATGGCACAGGAAGCACTCGCGATTTTTATCAAAATGTTCGGCGAAGAAGTAATGGGTCCGCGACTGCAGCATTATTTTCGAAACGGCTGCCTCACCCTGATGGAGGATGGAGACGAGGGAGCGGCTTTGATCGATTTGACGAGACTCTTCACCGATGATGCGTGGCAACGATACAAAGCCTCGAAAGTCAAAAATCCGGTGGTGCGCGCATTTTGGACGAAGGAAATGGCTTCATCCGGCGCACGAGAAAAACAAGAAATCATTCCATATTTCAATTCAAAGTTCGGACCGTTCATCACGAACGGTTTGATTCGAAATGTGATTGGGCAGACGAAATCAGCATTCAACATTCGCGAAGCAATGGACGAGGGGAAAATCATTCTCTGTAATCTCTCAAAAGGAAAAACAGGCGAACTGAATTCGCAGTTAATCGGATCGATTCTCGTCGCGAAAATCCAGCAGGCGGCGATGAGCCGCGTGAACATTCCGGAAAAAGACAGACGAGACTTTTATCTTTATGTCGATGAATTTCAGAATTTCGTGACGGATTCGTTCGCGTCAATTTTAAGTGAAGCGCGAAAATATCGATTGAATTTAATTGTTGCACATCAATACATTTCACAAATCACGAAAGCGCAAGGTGGCGGAAAAGGTAAGCATGAGGACACGGAAATTCGCGACGCGGTATTTGGTAATGTCGGCAGCATGCTTTGCTTCAAAATCGGCGCACAAGATGCGGAGGTGATGGCAAAAGAATTTGCGCCGGTTTTTTCCGAGCAGGATTTGATTAATATTTCGAATTTCAAAGCCTGCATCAAACTCAACATCAACAACGCCACTTCGCGCGGATTCACGCTGGAGACAATTTACGATCCGAGCGGGCGCGACGAAGAAGCCGCGGAAGCGATTCGGCAACTTTCAAGATTGAAGTATGGAAGGGATCGGGAGTTTGTCGAGACGGAGATTTTTAAGCGAATTACGACCTAGCTTTTTTTCTTGAAGCTTCAGCTTCTTTTTGATCAGAAGCTTCCGTTCGATTAAATTACAAAGTAATCCTACTTTTCTCTGTTCAATCATATCCCACTCTGCATCAGAAATAACAATATCGTAATGGTCTTCTAAATCAAAAATTAAATCTCTCATTGCCTGTACACCACATTCATCGGGAGGTAAAATTTCTATCAATGTCAATTGATCATTCAGCTCCTCAATCTTAATGAAATTACTTTTGGCAACCTTTTTGATTAAAAAAGTTACGAATTCTTCAACGGTTTCCTCTGAAAGGATTTCTTTAATTCCTTCTCTCTCGGCATCTGTTTCTGCCCCAAAACCAAGTAGTTTAACCTTGTCATTAAAAACCAACCTCTTTTCCTTTAATTCAATCGGAG
>JAGLJE010000075.1 GCA_023142645.1 Candidatus Altimarinota bacterium
TTCAAAACACCACTGGTTCAGTGATCTATCTAGGAAACGAAACGCAAGTCTTCACGCTCGCATGGTACGATAATTCTGAGATAAATCGTGCACGCAACCGACGGTATTATCTTGAGTTTGTTCAAAGTTTCGCGCTGATGAGGGTAGATTCAGAAGACTCAAATACGGTGGAAAATTTCAATAGAGTGGTCGCCGAAGGAGAGTTTTGCGGAGGAATCGCAGGGATTACGTGCGCGGGAAATTTGACATGCCGACTCTCAGGAAATTATCCTGACGCAGGTGGGATTTGTGTGGTTGCGGAAAATTTGACTACTCCAGGAGCAGTGACTTCCGATCAGATCGCAGAGAATGATGATCTTCTAGGAATTTCCGCGGCAGAACTACAGCGGGGGTGGTATTACGGCGACCGCGATCAAAAAAAGCCGGGAACGCCAATGACGTGGATTCTCGTGAATTCTGGTTCGCGATCGGCGATGTGGCGGCGGTTAGACGATTCTCCAGTGGAGCCAACGGTTGAATTACAGGAAGCTACCACTGTGCCAAGTCAGCTTTCGACTGAGCAGCGGGAGGTTCTCAAATATCTCCAAATTAATATCGCTTCCCTTGCTCCTGAAACTCCGAATCATGGCGAGTGGGGACTTTCACAATTGGCTTTCGCTGATCCGAATTTCGTATACGCAATTTATATCGCTGGCGATTCGATAAAAGAAACGCAGACACGGCGACTGCTGTTCGTTTACACGGTCGTCAATGGGGAAGTTCGAACGGAAATGCAGACCTACTTCCGACCGGGTGCAGAACAAGATTGGATTGTGGTCGAAGGTTCGGATATTGCCTTCGGCGAAGCTCAAAAAATTGTGGATGCGAGTGGAAAACTCGTTACTAATATTTCAGAAGGCTATCGTCTTTTTACTGATTATAGAAATGGATTTTCTCTTCAATACCCCAAAAACTGGTACTGGAGTAAGCCGAGTACATACAGAATTGAATTCTCAGACAAGCCTTTTCCAGCGGGGATTCCACTCTTGGTGGCAAAAATTGTACCTGGTAGAAATTACAACTTCAATAAATTGCTCGAAGAAAATGGAAAGCAGGTGATTTATGTTGCTTTTGATTCAAATAAAAGTGTACGGATTTCAGCCGAGGAGGCGGAATACGAAGAAACCTTATTAGTCGCAGCGCAGACTTTTAGGTCGGAATGAACGAGTGTTGGAAATTTTGCAGCAGGTAAGGTAATTAGTTCTTTACTGCTATCACGCCTTTTCCCGTCCACTTTCGTAAAGCTTCCGGGATCTCAACGCTTCCGTTTTTCAGCTGATAGTTTTCCAAAATTGCAATCAGTATTCGTGTCATTGCCACCGCGGTTCCGTTTAGCGTGTGAACGAATTCGGTTCCCTTCTCTCCGCGAAACCGGATGTTCGCTCGCCGTGCCTGAAAATCTGTACAATTCGAACAGCTTGTGATTTCCCGATATCTTTTTTCTGACGGAATCCAAATTTCGAGGTCAATTTTTTTCGCGGCGGGTGCGCCGAGATCGCCGGCGGCAATATTCACCGCGCGGTACGGTAGCTGCAATCCTCGTAAAATTTTCTCTTGCATCTCGACCAAAAAATCGTGCTCCTCCCAACTTTTTTCCGGTTGGCAAAAAGAAAACATTTCCAGTTTATCAAACTGATGGACACGAAAAATTCCTTTCGTATCCTTCCCATACGCTCCTGCTTCTCGTCGGTAACAGGTTGACCAACCGACATATCGTTTCGGCAATTCACCTTCCAAAATTTCGTCTGAATGAAACATCGTGAGCGGCACTTCACTCGTTCCAATTAAAAATAAATCATCACCATCAGGATTCGTTTCACTGGAAGGGTTTACCTCGTAAACTTCAAATCGATCCGCCGGAAAAAATCCGGTACCGACCATCGCTTTTTCTCTTACGAGAGTGGGGGTAATCATCGGCGTGAAGTCTTTTTCCATCAAAATTTCGAGTGCGTATTGTGCGAGCGCGAATTCGAGTAACACCGCTTCATTTTTCAAAAAATAAAAGCGCGAACCACTTATTTTTGTTCCTCGTTTCGTGTCAATTAAATCGCATGCTTCCCCGATTTTCGCGTGATCGCGCGGCTGAAATTCAAAATTTCTCACCTCCCCGACTTTCCGCAGCTCTTCTGCATCCGCCTCGCCTCCGTCGGGAGCACTCGCGTGTGGAGAATTCGGAATTTCGATTAATTTTTTATCAAGCGATTCCCGTGTGCGGGTGAGTTTGCCCTCGAAATTTTTCAGCTCGCTAGCCACCTCTTTCATCTCCGCGATAAGCTTCGATTTCACGGCTGCATCCTTCTCGTTCGCAATTTTTTGATTCGCCTCATTTTGTGTTCGCCGCAGTGCTTCCACTTTTTGCAAAAATTCCAGTCGCTCATCGTCAAGCTCTAGAATTTCGTCGACATCGATTTCTACGCCTTTTCGTTTCAGCGCGACGTAAAAATCTTGCGGTTTTTCGCGAAGCTTCTGTAGATCAATCACGCGGGGATTTTAACAGCTTTTTGAAAAAAATTATGAAGGATAAATGATAAATTATGAAATTATCCAGATTGCCAAAAAACAAATTTCCAATATCTAATTTCTAATATTCAAGTTCCAAACTTGGTGGAGCTGAGGGGATTCGAACCCCTGACCCCTCCCATGCCATGGGAGTGCTCTAGCCAACTGAGCTACAGCCCCATTAGTTTTTAGTTCTTAGTCGTTGGTTCCTGGTTTGATTAGTCAAAAGCCGAGGGATTTTAATGGAAAGATGATTCTTTGAAAAATTTTTACAACTAAATAAAAATTCGATACAATGAGTTCCATTTTTTTTAACCCCTCATAAAAATGACTTTGCTTGGTGACTTAAAGGAAATTTTAGAAATTGCTGACGAAAATGGTGCTGAATTTCCTCGAACAGCCATACAAGATTTACTTAATGTTCACTTTTCCAAAGCTCACTATTCGACCGAAAAGAAAGAGATTGAAAAAATTCGTCAGAATTTGGAAGAAATTATGAAGGTTTTAGAAACAGGATCGATTACTTTTTGTCGAGAGGCTTTGAAGCCCACTGGTAAAGTTTATCTAGACTGCTCTCGAATTTTAGGTGAAGAGAGTGAAGAAAACTAAAACTGTCTCAAGAATCGTAAATCATTTTCAAAAAGCAGTCGCATGTCTTTGATTCCGTGGCGAAGCATCACCATTCGATCGATACCGAAACCGAAGGCGAAGCCACTCCATTCCGTAGGATCAATTTTCACATTCCGCAAAACATTCGGATGAACGAGTCCGCAGCCGACGATTTCGATCCAGCCGGTTTGTTTGCAAACCGAACAGCCTCCACCTCCGCAAATCGTGCAGCTCATATCCATTTCGAGTCCCGGTTCGACGAATGGAAAGTAGCTCGTTCTAAAACGAAACTTTGCTTCCGGAGCGATTAGTCGTTTCACAGCTGCCTCCATCACCGCCTTCATATTTGCGAGGGAAATTTTCCGATCAACAACGAGTCCCTCAAGCTGATGAAACATCGGTGAATGAGAGGCATCAAAATCATCTTTTCGAAAAACCCGACCCGGTGCGACGATGCGGAATGGCGGTTTCCGCTCTTCCATCCACCGAATTTGCACGCTGGAAGTTTGCGTTCGTAATAATTTTCCCGCCTCATTTGAAAGAAAAAGCGTGTCTTGTGCGTCGCGGGCGGGGTGGTCGGCGGGAATATTCAGCGCGGTGAAATTGTGAAAATCATCCTCGATTTGCGGACCGCTCGCAATCGTGAAACCCATCCCCGCGAAAACTTTTTCCGCCTCGCGGATGAATTTCGTGAGCGGATGTAGAGTTCCGCGTTGCGCCTCGATTCCCGGTTGCGTCGGATCAATCCATTCATCTTCCGCCAATTTCTCAAAACGCGCATTTAGAAGTGATTCAGTTTTTTCAGATATTTTTTCTTGAAGAAAAAGTTTTAATTCATTGGCTGTTTTTCCTGCTACTCTTTTTTCTTCCGCCGGCAAATTTTTGAGTTCCCGTAAAATTTCAGTGAGTTTTCCTTTTCTGCCGAGAAATTTCACTGTAATTTCCTGAAGTGTTTTTCCATCGAGAGCTCCCGAAATTTCAGTCGAGGCTTCTTCTTCGAGCTTTTTGAGTTTTTCGAGCATTTTCAATATCTTTTGAATTTTATCAATCTCGCGAGGAAAAATAAATTTCCACGAGGCTCACCGCAACTGCGATTAGTACCCCATCCCACCATGTGAGAATACGAAAAATTTGGAACGCGAGCGCGACCTCTATTGCAACAGTGAAGAGAATTGCTTGCCGAAGGGAAATTGAAATGTGTTGCAAGTAAATTTCTCCTCGTCTGAACCAAACTCTTCTGTAAAATCCCGCGAGCGTGAATGTTCCAACGAGTGCAAGAAAGAGAGCCGCGAAAAAAAACGGTATGGCGAGTGCGGTCGAGATAAAAGGATCGAATCGAAAGATTACAATTATGAGTGCAATCCAGCCGAGAATGGCGATGAGAGCGATTCCGAGAAGATAATTTTTAGAAGTCAGTTTGTAAAATTTTTTAAATCAGTTTCGTTTGAATTACCGATGGCTTTGGAGGTGTCGGCATCTCCGCGATTTTTTTCAGAATTGCGGGAATTTTAGCAAAATCGGCGAGGTGGACTTCTTTTTGGCTCGGTGAATAAAGTGCTGCGGCGGGATGGTAAAGCGGAAGAAAAATTCTTCCGTCTTTCCGTCGGACAGGATTTCCGTGCGCTGTTGAAATTCGAAATCCCGGCAAAAAACGATTCATCGAATGTCGACCGAGTGTCACGATTAGTTTTGGTTCGATGATCTCAATCTGTCGACTTAAAAAATCCCAGCAAGTCTCAACTTCCGTCGGTTCAGGATCGCGATTTCCCGGCGGGCGGCACTTCACGACATTTGCAATGAAAATATCCGCTCGCGTCCAACCG
>JAGLJE010000076.1 GCA_023142645.1 Candidatus Altimarinota bacterium
ATTCGGGGGTTCGAATCCCTCCACCCCAGCCAGTAAAATGTTCTGGAGCGAAGCGGAAATCGAGGTTTTTTTGCTGCGGGATGCGAGGATAAGAATACCCGCCGTCGAGGAAAAAACTTTGATTTGGCACTTAGATATCGGGGCGACCCGTATCGGAATTTTGGAGCTGAATAGCCTGTCGGCTAGCTTCGAATCCCCACCCCAGCCAAGTGCAGCGCGTAAATCCGACTCACTTGCCCTAGGCATGGGGGCGGGTTTGATCATTTAGATTCAACTATCGCAAAGAAAATTCTTTAAATTTTGCTTCACTGTTTTATTCACTATTTTTTATTCTCTTTCTTAATTAATTTTTTCTTTTTTCTAATTTCCTCTTTGAGTTTATTGTATCTATCCCAAGTGAATAGCCAGACTAGGGCGACACTATCAATAGCATCCGCCAAAATATGCACACTTAATTTATCTAATTTCTTCTTATAAACTTCATCTTTTAAAATTTTTATTTTGGCATAATCGCTTTTACTCATCTCTGGAATAAATTCTGTGGAATTGAGATATGACACAAAACAGACTGACTTTACATAGTCATAAACTTTTTTATTTTTTTTACCTAAGATCTTTGAGTCCGAAGGACACCAACTTCTTTTATTTAATTCATCCAAAACCTTATAAAGAAGAGAATTTTTAAAAATGCTGATATTTTTTTCTTTGAGTTCTGGTGCACCATTAAGGTCGTAGTCAAAAACTTTCCTTTTTTTATCAAAAGCATAGAACTTTTTAATTTCTTTATCCCAGTAAGTTTCCATATCTGGATGAATAGTAGGAGGTTTGTAAAAATCTCGGTCATCACTGTGTGGCGGAACATGAGCATCAGCTAAATAATGGCTGAGCATAAGAAAGTAAAGACTGATTTGATTATTATTAAATAAAATATCAGAACCTTTATCCTCATGCCTCTGAATTAAAATCATATCTCTAATGCTATGAATCAAAGCCTCACATCGATCAGGAAGGACACCTCTAGTAAAATAAACTTTCTCATTTAATCTTTTTTCTACTGCTTTGATAGAACTTAAATGAGTAGGTGGACGATTTGAGATTGTTTTTGATTTTTTTATTTCTGACTCAGTTGAGGGTTTTTTCAGTTTGTAAGTATGTCCACCAGCTAGATTGTCAGAAATAACATTATCGGGAAACCATGCTCCTTGCATAAAAGCATCTTTGCGTTTATCAAAAAATCGTACAAATTTATCTGCTTGTTTTTGATAATATTTATCAAATTTTTTACCCAAAGGTAATTCTCTAAAATTTGTACCCAAATAACCTCTAGATTTTTTACGTTTTAGAGATTTTAATCTTTCCAGAGCCATGAGTCCGATCCAAGCATGTGCGATTGATTTCATATTATTAAAGTTTAGTTTTTAACTAAGGTAATAATACATCAAAAACCCCTACTTATCGGTAGGGGAATTTTTATAGGTACTGTACGCATAATAAATGAGACAGTAATTTTTTTAAGTGTCTCAATCTCTATTCATCTTATTTAAGCCAAATAGTCTCTATTTTTAGAAATCAATAAAACCCTTTTGTAGTGTCTCATTTGTCTCATTTCTCTAGACAACCCACGTACCTTCTGGCAACTTCGGGGAAATACCCCTAAGAGCCTGCTCAATATCTTTGTTCAAAAAGCTAATTTTTCTCGAACAACCTTTTTATTCTCCAAAATTGATTTTTTGGCTCCCCGCTCGTAAAATCCTTCGGCATTTTTTAATCCCACAAAAATGAAACTTTCTGCTTCTGAAATCAGCTCGGTACTCGCGCAACAAATCAAAGATTTTAAATCCTCCGCTGAAAAATCTAATGTTGGAAACATTATCGAAGTGGGTGACGGAATTTGCAAAATCCACGGACTCTCTGGCGCATCAATGGCCGAGATGGTGGAATTCCCAGGAGGAAAAACCGGTGTAGTTTTGAACCTTGAAGAAGATACAATCGGAGCGATGCTGTTAGAGGAAAATCAGGGACTGAAAGAAGGAGACGAAGTACGAACAACAGGCAAAATTATGGAAGTACCCGTCGGTGAAGCACTCGTCGGAAGAGTTGTGAGTGCACTTGGTCAGCCGATTGACGGGAAAGGAAAATTAGCAACAAAAAAAAACCGCCTCGTCGAAGTGAAAGCTCCTGGCATTGTCGAGCGGCAACCTGTGGACACTCCGTTGCAGACGGGTATAAAAGCGATTGACTCGATGATTCCGGTCGGTCGCGGACAACGAGAACTAATTATCGGAGATCGGCAAACGGGTAAAACCGCGATTGCGATTGACACGATTATCAACCAAAAAGGCAAAGACTGCCTTTGTTTTTATGTGGCAATCGGACAGAAAGCCTCCACCGTCGCGAAAACTGTAGCGAAGCTGGAAGAATTCGGAGCGATGGAGCACACTACTATCGTCGCAGCAAATGCGAGCAATCCCGCCGCACAACAGTTTCTCGCACCGTTCGCGGGAGTAGCGATGGCGGAAGAATTCATGCATGCCGGTAAAGATGTTTTAATCGTATACGATGATCTTTCAAAGCACGCCGCGGCCTACCGCCAAATTTCACTTTTGTTACGAAGACCTCCAGGACGCGAAGCGTATCCTGGCGATATTTTTTATCTTCATTCCCGCCTCCTCGAACGAGCGGTACGAATGAATGACAAGCTCGGCGGAGGCAGTATCACCGCACTACCGGTAATCGAAACACAGGCAAATGATGTTTCGGCATACATTCCAACGAATGTGATTTCGATCACGGACGGGCAGATTTATCTTGAAACCGATCTTTTTTACAAAGGCATTCGTCCCGCCGTGAATGCTGGTCTTTCAGTCTCGCGTGTCGGTGGCGCAGCGCAAACGAAAGCTATGAAAGGCGTGAGCGGCAATCTTCGTCTTTCGCTCGCGCAATTCCGTGAGATGGAAGCATTTTCACAAATCGGCAGCGATCTCGATGAGGCGACAAAAAAACAAATCGAAAGGGGTAAACGAATTGTCGAGATTTTGAAGCAACCACAATACTCCCCGTTAGCGGTCATAAATCAGATTGAAATTATTTTCGCGGCAAATGAAGGTTATCTCGATGATGTGAAAGTGGAGAAGTTAGAAAAGTTCGAGAACAATTTTTACGAATTCATGCACGCGAATTACGCAAAACTGGAGAAAGAAATCGAAGCTAGCGGAAAGATTGACGAGAAGTCGGAAAAGGAGTTGAAGGCGGCGATTGAAGATTTCAAAAAAGGATGGGAGTAAATTCGTTATTTAACTTTATTTTTTAATTTTTTTCAAATGAACAATAAGCTTGAAAACATTGATGGTGCTCAATCTCCTGATAGATCGACCGCAGAACAAATTAGGGAAATCTACGGTAGTGATCCTGAACTTGCAGGAATGTCAGAAAGCAGCATTGTAGAATGCATCGTAGCTAGAGAAGCCAATCAGTCCTAGTTTACTCGAAAATAGATGAGTCTCCTCGACCTTCGTCGCCGATTAAAATCAATCAACTCCACGCAAAAAATCACGCGCGCGATGGAGAT
Source organism: Candidatus Altimarinota bacterium (assembly GCA_023142645.1). Classification (GTDB taxonomy): domain Bacteria; phylum Patescibacteriota; class Gracilibacteria; order JAHISY01; family JAHISY01; genus JAHISY01. The sequence continues at coordinate 3,569 of JAGLJE010000076.1, forward strand.
GGTTGCTGCGAGTA
>JAGLJE010000077.1 GCA_023142645.1 Candidatus Altimarinota bacterium
ACCACGACCAATTCTCCCGCGAGAATCGCCATCTTCACCGCCGGAATATTCCGCGAGTGTCCAATTGATTTCCTCATCGAAAGCGGTCCGAGAAAAGTTCCATCGTAATTTTGAGGTGTGTAATCATCTGTCCCTTTCCCGAAATTCGTCTCGACATCCCAAAAAACCGAGGCGGGAGTGTAGCCTTGTTTTAGTCCGGCAGTGTACGCAATCGGTTTGAAACTTGAACCCGGCTGTCGCGGACGCGTCGTCAAATTAGTCGCGCCATCATTACCGTAACCATCCTCGCGGAGCGTTTCGAAATAATCGCGACTACCAACCATCGCTAGAATTTGTCCGGTAGAATTTTCCACTGCGAGAAGAGAAGCGTTCGTCGCATCAAAACGGTTGTGCCCCCACACGACATTCCCGTCAGAATCTTCCGACTGCAGAAATTGTGTGGTAATCAGTTCCTCCGCTTTTTTTTGAAGCGAGGGGTCAAGCGTGGTAAAAACCCGCAGCCCACCGCGCTCGACAACATCTTTCCCGAATCTCTCCTCGAGAATATCTCGCACGAAAAATACGAAATGCGGAGCCTCGATTGACTCGCGGTATGCTGTAAATTTCACCTCGTTCGATTCCTTCCACGCGCTTTCGAATTCCGCTTCAGAAATGAAGCCCAAATCCAACATCCGCTGTAAAACATAGTCTTTCCTTCCCACCTCATAATCGGAATCATCGATTGATTCACACGAATTTTGGCTCACAACCATTTCAGTTTTTTGCGTGAAATCTTTTTTCGAAGCAGTGAAATTAGATTCATTGTTGACGGCAACCTCCTCGTCACTCACAAAAATTTGGAAATTTTGATTACCGGAAATGATGTTGAAATTTTCAGCGAACGAAGATTCGAAAATCTCTCCCTTATTTAGAATCGCCTCTTTTTTGGTTTCACCATCAACGGAAATCTTGAGCCATACCTTTCCAGTCGCTTTGATTTTCAACTTCAAATCATCCGAATTTTCAACAATTTCAGTATCTCCAGCTTTCCCGCAACTACCCATCAAAAAATCGGGATTCTGTCCGTACGGCGAATATCGCGATGGTCGCTGCGGCAGTGCTGCGAGGATCGCCGCCTCCGCGAGTGTGAGTTCTTCTGCATTTTTGTTGAAAAAAGTTTGCGCGGCCGCTTGAATGCCGTACGCATTCCCACCGTACGGGATACGGTTGAGATACATTTCGAGAATCTCGTTTTTCGAAAATTTGTTTTCAAATTTGAGCGAGAGCATCAATTCCTGCAACTTCCGCCAGTAAGTTTTTTCCGGTGAGAGATACGCGTTTTTGACAAATTGTTGCGTAATTGTCGAACCCCCGCCGATGAAATCAAAACCAATCTCGCCGAGAATCGCGCGAATAATTCCGTCAATATCGAAACCGGGATGATTGTAAAATTGATCGTCCTCCGCCGCGATCGTGGCAAGTTTTATGGTCTCCGGAATTTTTTCGAACGGGATCTCGAAACGGTTCTCATCACCGTGAATCGTATACAGCTCGCTCCCCTCTCGATCGTAAATTATCGTAGACTGTGAAGCAAAAAGCGCATCGACATCATCGATATTCGGCAAAATCGGGGAAAGAACAAACTGTCCGATTTGAAGAATAAAAAGGGCAATCCACGCACGCAAAAGAAATCCCGCAAGCAAGACTCCGCTGAAAATCAAACCTTTCCGTGCCCACTTCCCTCCCGAAATTTTCTGCTGCTGTCTCTCCCGAAACCGGCTGAAAAACGAGGCTTTAAATTTATTTTCCATACCCGCGAATCTTACCACCTCAAATTCAATTCTTCATAGGTATTTATTTTTCAAGATTGACGAAATAAGCCAGATTAATAAATCCCAAATCTCATTTTATTTTCTTCACGAATTCTTCCGCAAAGTCATCCGTCATTCCTGCCACGAAATTCGCGACAACAATTTCTCGCGAATCTGTTTTCAGCCTCTCCGTAAATTCTGAGGGTAATAATTCCGGTTTTTTGAAAATCGAGGCAAAAAGTTTTTCGAGCAAATCCGCTCCCTGCTCGCTCAATTTTTTGACTTCCGGATGAAGATAAAATTTCGCGTGGAGAAATTCGCGAAGTTCTTCCAGATCTTTTTGAGTTGAGGGAGAAAAGCTCACGAGCGCTTGGCGAAAATTCTTAATTTCATCCAAGTTTTTGATCTTATTTTCTTCCAAGTTTTTCGAAGTTTCCCTCAGTAAATCGGTAGTGAGCAAATCGATAATCGCAGAAACCGCACGATGATTAAATGCCTCGTTTGGCAAATTCGTATCCACTTTTTCGATCGCCATTCTCCACAATTTTAAATTCTTCAAACTCTCACGCATAAAAATTTTTCCCCGCAAACCGTCATCAAGATCGTGATTAACGTAAGCAATTTCGTCCGCAAGATTCACGATTTGCGCCTCGACAGAAGGCTGCCGTCCGTCCGAAGAAGGTGAATCGTAAGGTGTCGAATGTTTCGCTAAACCATCGAGCAAATCGGAAGTGAGATTCAACCCGTCAAACCCCACATATTTTTTTTCGAGAGTCGTGAGAATCCGCCGCGATTGCCGATTGTGTTCGAAACTTTCACCAAATTTCTGAAGAAGTGAATTCAACCGTTCCTCCCCCGCGTGACCGAAAGGGGTGTGACCGAGATCGTGCGCGAGAGCAATCGCACCCGCGAGATCCTCGTTTACCGCGAGATTCCGAGCAAGATTACGCGAGATTTGAGAAACCTCGAGCGTGTGAGTGAGACGATTACGAAAATGGTCACCGTAGTGCGCGACAAAAACTTGTGTTTTACCTTTCAGCCGACGAAATGCTTTGGAATGGATAATGCGCGCATGGTCGCGTTGAAATTGCGTGCGGAATTCATCGTTTGAATCAGAATGTTCCCGCTTCGCGGAATCAGAGAAGGTAGCATACAACGCGAACATCTCCCGCTCGCGTTTTTCGAGATTAATCCGCGTAAGCAGCACGCGGGAAGTTTAACACTCGTCAATTAATTTAGTTTTCCGTTTTGAAAAACAGAGTTCGCTTCTTCTTTCATTTCGAAAAACAACCGATAGGGATTTACTCGCTTCGCCCTTGTTCTACATCTACAGACCATAAAAGATTATGAGGTGAGTCCCCCTTAAGTAATTTAATTGTTTTAAAAATTTCCTCTCTACTTGTTCCCATAGCCAACATCCTCGTAACCTTATTACAGAGTAGATTTTTACGATCTTTTTCGAGATCTTTTGGGTCAATTACTGCTCTAGGCACAAATTCATGACTACTCATCTTGAAGGGGTTAAGATTAAACGGTGGCTACTTTATCGAATAAAAGAGATTCTGTCAAGTTTTTTTATCAGATTTTTTAGTTTAGTCGACTACCAATGAATCCCCGTTCACCCCTCGCGAACTCCCCCGCTGTCAAAACTTTTTTTCCTTCGAGTTGAACTTTTTTTAATTCAATCGCCTCATCAATCGTTTTGACACCAATCCTCCCATCTTCTTCGAATACCTCACCATTCTGCCGACTGCCAACTGTTCGCCAACTGCTGAATTCCACAAGTTTCAAGACCTTGCCTTCAAGAATCGTCCAAATTCCCGGCCATGGAGTGAACGCACGAAATTTCCGTGCGAGTAATTCCACGGAATCTTTTCGCCAATCAATCCGTCCATCCGCCTTTTTAATTTTTCCACAAAAACTTGTCTCCGCTTCATTTTGCGGAATCGCTTTTAATTTCCCACTGGCGATTTTTTTCAAAACTTCCGGAAACTTCTCTCCTAGCTTTGCTAATTTCGCACTTAAATGCTCCGCATTTTTTTCTCCAATTTCAATTTCAAATTGCGCAAAAACATCGCCCGCATCAAGCTGCTCGGAAATCTGCATAAACGAAACTCCTGTTTTCGATTCACCGGAAAGAATCGCAGACTGAATCGGCGATGC
>JAGLJE010000078.1 GCA_023142645.1 Candidatus Altimarinota bacterium
CTGAAGCAAAATACACTCCGGAAAAAATCGAGACGGCAGAATACGTGAACTATTGTTTTGAGTGTGCAAAATACTGCGGAAAAACCAATTCCGAGCAGGGCATGCTAGATTTTCTTAGGCTATGCATCCGTACGGGTGTCTACTTCGGAAAAGAAGCAGGCTTTGGAAAAACGGTGGAAGAAATTCGAAAAAATGTCGCGGCGATTTTGGGAAGTGAAACACCCCAATTTAAAACCGGCAAACCCGATCTCAAATTTTGTAATCCCTCGCAATCTAGGAGGTCTATGTTGTTCGGGCCAAGTACCTCGGAATTTAAGAAGTCTATGTTCGGGATATAAAATTAGAAATCATTTTCTAAAACCCCAACCAATCTTTCGCAGTAAACATTCCCGTCTCGTTTTTTTTGACAAGCCACTCCGCCGCAGAAACCGCACCGGCAGCGTAGCCGTCGCGGTTTTTGCCAGAATGAATTAATTGAATCGAATCGGACGCGCCATCAAAAACAACTTCATGGATACCGACGACTTTCCCGATGCGAGCGGATGAGATTTGCAATTTTTCAGACGGGACCGGCTGCTCGGTGTTATCGAGCGTGATTTCTTTTTTCTCTGGAAAATTCACGATGATTTTTCCCGCAATCTCACGAGCAGTCCCACTTGGCGCATCAGCTTTGCCAGTATGATGAATTTCACGAATCGCCGCATCGAAATTTTTACCGGTGAGAAGTTTGGAAGCATGCTCGACAATCGCGTAAAAAGTGTTCACTCCGATTGAGAAATTCCCGGCATACAAAATTCCGACAGAATTTTCAGCAGCAATCTTCTCCACTTCCGGAAGCGAATCGTACCATCCCGTCGTGCCGACGACGATTGGAATTTTTAATTCCGCCAGTTTGCGAATATTTCCGAGAACAGAATCGGGATGCGTGAAATCAATCGCCACCTCCGCGCCGTTCAAATTTTCCGCAGAAATCTCGGCAGCAGTCGCACCGTCAGATTTAGAGTCAACAATTGCGACAACTTCGTGATTCGAGTTTTTCGCGGCGGCTTCCACCGCTTTACCCATTTTTCCGTAACCGATGATTGCAATTTTCACGAAGTGATTTTACTTCTTTTTTTTCCGAAGTTAAACTCCTCCTCGCTTTAAAAACTTTCGAATGAAAAATCCTCCTCGCCGCAGCGGTCTCACCATGCTTTTAATTCTCGCGCTCATCGCTGCGAGTTTTTATGTGATGTTTGGCGAAGAAACGGAACCCACAATCGAAGTGCCAATCACAACGGTGCAGCAACAATTTACCGCAGATGAAATTGAAAAAATAAAAGTGGAAGGCAGTACACTCACGGTTACTTTGAAAGATGGAAAAATCGAAAAAACTACACGACCGCTCAGCGAGAGCTTGAGCGATCTCGGTTTGATTCGACCGGAAAGTGGAGTGATCGTGGAAGTAGTGGATTCCGCCGGCAGCGAATTTTGGCTGAATGTCGTCGCGGGAATAATCCCATTCCTTTTAATTGCCGCATTCCTCGTTTATATGATGCGGCAGGCGCAAACTCACAATCAAGGTGCAATGGGTTTCGGAAAATCACGAGCGACAGTCGCCGACAAATTAAAGATTAAAACCAATTTTACGGATGTTGCCGGCGCGAGAGAGGCGAAAGAAGAATTGATGGAGATCGTGGACTTTTTGAAAAATCCGAAAAAATACCTCGCGATGGGCGCAAAGATTCCAAAGGGAGTGATACTTTTAGGTCCGCCAGGAACGGGAAAAACCCTCCTCGCACGTGCTGTGGCAGGCGAAGCAGAAGTACCTTTCTTCTCAATTTCGGGAAGTGAGTTTGTGGAGATGTTCGTCGGCGTGGGCGCTTCGCGGGTGCGGGATTTATTTAAAAAAGCCAAGCGGAATGCTCCTTCAATCGTATTCGTGGATGAAATCGATGCAGTCGGACGACAACGCGGCGCGGGTCTCGGCGGCGGCCACGACGAGCGTGAGCAAACTTTGAATCAAATTTTGACGGAAATGGATGGCTTCGAAACTGGTACAAACGTGATTGTGATGGCCGCGACGAATCGTCCGGATGTCCTCGATCCCGCCCTCCTCCGACCGGGTCGGTTCGATCGGCGAGTGGTACTTGATGTTCCGGATGTGAAAGAACGGGAAGAGATTCTCCATGTCCATGCAAAAAACAAACCGCTCGCGCGAAATGCTGACCTTTCAAAAGTGGCACGACAAACTCCCGGATTCACGGGAGCCGATCTTGAGAATTTATTAAACGAGGCAGCAATTTCCGCGGCGAAAAGAGGGCAAAAAACGATCACTCAAGATGAGCTCGAAAGGTCGATTGAAAAAGTCGCGCTCGGTCCGGAAAAGAAATCACGCGTACTTACCGACGATGAACGGAAAATCACCGCCTACCATGAGTCCGGTCATGCGATCGTGAGTCACTCACTCCCCCACACCGATCCGGTTCACAAAGTTTCGATTGTTTCGCGCGGGATGGCGCTCGGTGTCACATGGTATTTGCCGGAGCAAGATCGGCGACTCGAAAGCGAATCTCGTTTCCACGACGAGCTGGCGAGCCTCCTCGGCGGACATGTCGCGGAGGAAATTGTTTTTGGCGAAGTCACCACCGGTAGTTCAAACGATCTCGATCGCGCGAGTAAAATTGCGCGAAAAATGGTGACACAATTCGGAATGAGCGAGAAGCTCGGTCCAGTAATTTACGGAAAGAGCCACGGCAATGTTTTTCTTGGTAAAGATTTGATGCACGAACGCGATTATTCAGAAGAAATGGCGAGTAAAATCGATGGCGAGGTAGGTAAAATTATTGAGGAGGCGTATCGAACTGCAAAGTCAATTTTGTTGAAAAATAAAGCGCGGCTGAAGAGAATCGCAGAGAAACTGCTCGAAGTCGAGAGTCTTGATTCAAAAGAATTCGAGAAACTTTTCGGCGCGAAAAAAGTCACCGCGACAGCGGTTGTGAAAATTTAAAATTTAAAAATGCTTTATCTCACCTCCGATCACGCTGGCTTTCAATTAAAAGAAAGTTTGAAAAAAATTCTCACGGAACGCAAGATTGAATTCGTCGATCTCGGTACGGATTCAGAAAAATCTGTCGATTACCCTGATTTCGGTCACGTGCTTGCGGAAAAAGTTTTGGAGAGTTCTGAAAACCGCGGCATCGGAGTTTGCGGAAGCGGTCACGGCATCACGATGGCTGCGAACCGGCACGCCGGCATCCGCGCCGCGCGTTGTATGAGTGAGGAAGATGCGGAACTCGCACGCCGCCACAACGACGCAAATATTTTGGTTTTGGCGGGGAGACAGACGGTTGTGGCGGAGGCGGAAAAAATTCTCGAGAAGTTTTTGGAAACAGAATTCGAGGGAGGGAGACACGAGGAGCGAATTGAGAAAATTGAGATCAGCTAATTAATTTCAAATTTTAAGTTTTAAATTTCAAAACAATTTTGAATTCTTCAATCTTCAAATTTTAAAAACTTTTTTATTTCAGATTTCCATTTTTATAAAAAGATGATTCTTCTTCTTCAAAATTAAAACATTTGAAAATTAAAAATTGTTTTGAAATTGTAAATTGAAAATTGTAAATTGAAAATTGATGTAATAATAGTTATTATCAGAATACTGTATAAACCTCTTCGTGCGGATGCACAACTACTCCATTTGTGGTAATATCGTAGGGATGGATCTT
>JAGLJE010000079.1 GCA_023142645.1 Candidatus Altimarinota bacterium
GCAATCGTATCACCTCCACCGAGAATCGTAGTGGCAGAAGTTTCTGCACAAGCTTTCGCGATTGCCTTCGTGCCACATTCAAACAGTTTAATTTCGAATAAACCGACCGGTCCGTTCCATACTACCGTTCCCGCATTTTTAATAATTTCGGAAAATTGGCGAGTGGTGTTCCCGCCGATATCGAGAATTTTTTGGTCTGCCGGAATTTTCTCGATTGAAAATTTTTCCGTGACAGTAGTATTTGAAATTTCACATGCGCACACTGCGTCTTTTGGCAGTACGAATTTGCAGCCATGAGAATTTGCCGAATCCAAAATTTCGCGCGCGATTTCAACTTTCTCTTTTTCAAATAAACTTTCACCGACCTCAAAACCTTCCGCTACGAGAAAAGTATTCGCAATCCCTCCACCAAGTAAAATTGAATCGGCAAGTTCGGAAAACTTTTTAAGCACGCCGACTTTCGTATCAATTTTCGCGCCACCGAGAACGAGGACAAGCGGTTTCGCCGGATTTTCAAAAACTCGTGTGAGTTCGCTGACTTCTTTTTCGAGCAAAAACCCTGCAGCTGTCGGCAAAAATTCCGCAATCCCGAAGCTGGAAGCATGTGTCCGATGCGCAACCCCGAAAGCATCGTTCACAAAAATATCTCCCAGCTTCGCGAGCTGTCTCACGAACTCGGAATCATTTTCTTTTTCGGCAGAATGGAAACGCGTGTTTTCGAGCAACAGAATTTCACCTTCCTTCAGATTTTTAACCTCCGCTTCGACTTCTTCGCCGACACACTCGTCCGCTTTTTGAATTTTCATATTTAAAATCTCACCCAATTTTTTAGCGACAGGATCAAGTCGCAGCTCATCGACAATTTTTCCTTTCGGTCGACCAAGATGCGAGAGGAGAATAATTTTTGCATTGGCTTTCTGTAGAAATTCAATCGTGGGCAGACTCGCGCGAATTCGAGAATCGTCAACCACCTCTCCATTTCTGAGCGGGACATTGAAATCCACACGCACCAACACTCGTTTGCCTTTAAAGTTTTTCGCTTCGTGAATCGTTTTTAATTTCATGCCTCGATTTTAGCAAGCTCGCGCGCTAAATCGAAGGCAGCTTGCGCAAATTCGCTTCCTCTCGAAGCGCGCTCTTCCGCCTGTTTAGAATTTTCAGTTGTGAGAATCCCAAAAATCACAGGCTGTGCAAATTCCACTCCAAGATCGGCAATTTTTCGTGCACAATTTCCCGCGACAAAATCGAAGTGGGCGGTTTCACCGCGAACAATCACTCCAAGACAAACAACCGCGTCGAACTTTCTTGAAAGCAAAATCTTCTTTGCAAGCGTGGGAATCTCGAATGCACCGGGTACGCAAAACTCCTCAAACTCCACATTCTTCTCTTTTAATTTTGCAAAACAGCTCGCCCGTAACTTTTCAAGCGCATCGCCCGCCTTTTCCGCGAAACGAGATGAAACAACTGCGAACTTCATTTGTTAAGAAGCTTAGCAACATGCTTCGCGAGCAAATCCGCCTCAACATTCACCCGCTCACCAACTTTGCGAATCCCGAGATTCGTTTCTTTCAAAGTGTGCGGAATAATACCCACTTCAATTTTATTTCCGCGAATCGAAATCACCGTCAATGAAATCCCGTCGAGAGAAATGCTCCCTTTCTCCACTACAAATTTACTCAAACTTTTCGGAATCGCGAGAGTAAAAATTTTAGAATTCTTATCTTTTTTAATCGCAAGAATTTTCGCTACCCCGTCAATATGACCAGAAACGAAATGTCCATCGAAACTCCCGCTCATCCCTACCGGTTTTTCGAGATTTACTTTCGAGGTAATTTTGAAGTCGCCAAAATTTGTACGCTTCAGTGTCTCGGGCATTGACTCAACAGCGAAACTATTTCCGATTTTTCGAACGACGGTGTGACATGCACCGTTAATCGCAATAGAATTTCCGATTTTTAAATTCTTCGAA
>JAGLJE010000008.1 GCA_023142645.1 Candidatus Altimarinota bacterium
GCTAGCGTGTTTGAAAGTTATCAAGTCTACACCCGTGAGGGAATTGACTGCGGGCTAATTGACGCGAATTGTAACGATTTTTATTTTTGGCGGCAGGTGCGAAATATTTTGGTGGCAATCCCGTTCGGGCTAATCGCAGCATCTATTCCCTATCTTTTTTGGAGAAAAGCTGCGGCTGGCATTTTTGTGGGAAGCATCGTCCTTTTGATCGCACTCTTCCTGCCCGGACTTTCAACCGGCTGGGGCACGAGTCGAAGCTGGCTGAATATCCCTATTTTAAGTTCGATTCAACCGGCAGAAATTGCAAAGCTGGGGTTAATTTTTTATCTTGCGCGGTGGATGGAAGGACGACGGGAAGCAATTGCGACAATTGAAAACGGTTTCGTTCCATTCGCGGTGATTCTCGGAATCGTAGTTTTTCTCCTGGCTTTGCAGCCCGATTTCGGAACAATTCTCGTAATAACTCTGACTGCCGCTTCAATCTATTTTGTTGCTGGCGCACGGGTAAAGCACATCGCTCTCGGTGGAGTTATCGCGGCAGTACTCGCAATTTTAGTGATAAATTTCGGAGGACTCGATTATGTAAAAAATCGTTTCGCCGCTTTTCTTGATCCCTCGCTTGATCCAGAAGGAATCGGTTTTCAGGTGAAACAAAGTCTCATTGCGGTGGGAAAGGGCGGAGTTTTCGGAGAGGGACTCGAAGGCGCTACTCAACGTTTCGGCTACTTGCCAGAAGTGCAGTCGGACGCGATTTACGCAGCCACGGCTGAAGCATTCGGGTTTTTCGGAAGTATAATTCTGACCGCACTTTTTCTTCTCGTCGCGTACCGCGGTTTTCGAATTGCAGCAGCAGCTCCCGACCGCTTCGGACAACTCACAGCAGTGGGACTTTCGACTGTGCTCGCGGGGCAGGCTTTCGTCCACATCGGCGTGAATATCGCACTTCTCCCTTACACCGGCATTACGCTGCCTTTCGTGAGTTACGGTGGCAGCTCTCTCGTAGCTTCGTTTGTGATCGCGGGAATTTTGTTGAATATTTCGAAATATTCGAATATCCATTCTGCAAATTTTTATCGCGAACAAAACCTATCACTTCGCGAGAGAAGGAGGTTGCATTCTAAATTTTAGAAAATATCGGTAATTCCATATTTTCCCAATCAAACAACTAATGCTGAAACAGTAATTTTCGGCTTAATGGTAAAAACGGGGTGTTAAAAGTAATGTTTTTGGTCTAAAGTAAGCCACTAACTTAACTTTTTTTAAATATGTCTAAAAAAATGTCCCTTTTGCGGACTAAAAACAGCTCATAAAGACGGTGTTCGCGGTAGTCGCCAACGTTACCGTTGTCGTGATTGTGGTCACAGGTTTCAATACAAAAAGAGACAAGAATCTCTTCCTGCCAAACTTTGGAAGGAGTACTCTCACAGTAAACAAACCTACAAACAATTAACTCAGAAATATGGAAAGAGTATCAAGTGGATTCAAGAAACTCTAAATGAATACTTGCCATCAGATCATTTTGTCCAGCATCAAAAAACATCACTTGTAATTGATGCCACCTTTTTCAGTAGAACTTCAGGAGTGCTTGTTTTTCGTTCACCAACTTTAAAAAAGAACTTGATTTGGTACGAGATTGAAGGTGAGAAAGTAGAAGATTATATCATGGGGATTATGGAGCTCTCTTCCCTTGAATTTGAGATCACTGGGGCAACGGTAGATGGAAAACCGGGAGTTTTAAAGCGTTTAGAAAGATTCGGCTTGCCTGTTCAAATGTGTCACTTCCATATGTTATCAATCGTCACCCGCTACACAACTAAACGACCGAGGTTACCAGCCGCTCAAGAATTAAGACAACTGACCAAGCTTTTATCTAAAACAGATCGGGAGAGTTTCGAGCGTTGGTTGGAAGAGTAGCGAACCAAGTGGAATGATTTTCTAAATGAGAAAACTTGGGATGAAGAGAATAAAAGGTGGTGGTTTACCCATAAAAAATTGAGACAAGCTTACCGAAGTTTAGTGAGACACTTGCCTTACCTTTTTACTTATCACCATCATCCAGATATGCCAAACACGACCAATTCATTAGACGGTTCATTCTCTCATCTGAAGGATAGGTTGAGAATACATAGAGGTTTGAGATGGCTCAGAAAGATCAAGCTGATCGATGAACTTTTGAGATAAAAAAACA
>JAGLJE010000080.1 GCA_023142645.1 Candidatus Altimarinota bacterium
AGAATTTTTTCAATATCCGCAAGGGAAATCGCCTGCCCTGTCGGATTATTCGGCGAGCAAAGAAAAATGAGTTTTGTTTTTTTAGAGATTGCTGCACGAATTTTTTCCGTGTCGAGCGAATGATTCTTTTCTAGTTGAATTTCGCGAACTTTCAATCCCAGCAAGTTCGCAAAAACCCGGTACATCGAAAAAGTGGGAGCGACCGTGAGTACCTCTTCGTTCGACTCGACGAACGCGAGCAGCAATAGCCAAATTATCTCATCTGAACCGTTACCGACGAGAATTTGATTCGCGCGAACTTTCGCATACACTGCTAATTTTTTCCGCAAACTTTCCGCGAGCGGATCAGGGTAGCGGCTAAGTTCCGTGTTTTCAATTTTTCCGAGAACCGAGCCAAGCGAATTTTCATTCGCATCGAGAAAAATCCTCGCATCGCGAACGAGTGAGCGCGCAGAAGAATACGCGGGGGAATTTCGCACACTTTTTTTCGCGAGATTTTGGATGAAGGTCATCGGGAGAATTTTAGCAAAACTTCAGAATGCGCAGACGAAAAAGAATCATGGGAATCATTCAATCAGGAGAATCATGGTTCAGACAATGTTTGCGGGTGAGTTTGGGGTGATGCCGAGGAGGATAGATATAAATTAGCTAGTTTTTAACGCAAAATTGTATAAATAACATTGAAAAATTTAGAAAAAATTGAGCATGTTTTTTGTTGGCATACTTTTTTTTCGGATGAACATCGCCCCATTTTTTCTTGCTCTTTCAAAAAATGAAAGAAAGTTCGAAAGTGCGTCATTGGCAATTTCATCATTCGGTATTAAATTTCTAGTTTTTGCCTCTTTGATTAAAACTTCGTAAATTCAAGTATTAATTGCACCACCCGTAATCTCGGATAGAACCTCATTGGGTGTTTTGTAATTCATCCAAAATTTATATTTTCAAAATTATCTTCAGAATAATCCGTCTCACAATTTTTACAAAATATTCTTTCAATTCCGCTTCCATGATCTCTGTAAACAGTTAAATCTTTATCTTTAGGGCAAAGAGTTGCTTTATGAAAAAAATTTCTTGAATTAAGAAAGTATCACCTCCGCATTTTTTGCATTTGCTTATTTTCATGAATATATTTTAAAGATCAATATTCTTATTGCAGTGCATACAAAATAATTCCTGTGACTTTATTTCTTCGTCTCCGTGAAAATCTTTCCATTGATTTGTACTTAAATTTAAAGAATAGTGGTGCAATTCTATTTGAACAATGCCAATAGTCTCACTTGTCTTTTTACAATGTACACAAGTGTATATCTTTGATTTTTCATTAATTTTCATATTTTAAAATAAAAAAATAGAGGCAAGTTCTCAGCTTATGCTCATACAGCCAATCTTTGATCGAAATTAATTTTTGGTCAAGCCCTCATTAGTTCGATAGTTGATATCTTCCCCGTGCAGTAAATTTTAGATACCCTTTATTTCTCAAAAATTGTAATTGCTGCCGAATTTTATCTTTTATAAATTTATTATCCGGATGTTTTTGACTCAACAGGTTTTCAAAAGAATAAATTTCATCGAGTTTAAACTCATTTTTTCCGAGCTTGTCGATACAGCTCATTATATCCAAAATCCAACCCTTTAAATTATCTTTTTTTGTTTCTCGCAAAAATAAAGTTTTATTCCATTCTTCCAACACTTTTTCTTTTGGTTCGATTTTTTTATTTTTGACATAAAAAATCTTTCCGCTTCGGGGAATACTTTGCAACAAAATATTGCACCCAATCCAGCCAGCTCGTTTTGCGTTTTCTGATAACGGTTTTCTTTTTTCAATAATTTCTGGAACGAAAAAATGTTTTGGAATTACTGCAAAATTCAGAACTTCATAATTTTTTAAATCATAATTCAAGAAGAAGAAATTGGGATTGTTCAGACTTTGTAATCTTTCAATCATTGTTTTATAGGCACCGTCAGCGATTTTTTTACCCATATTATTTCTTTTGCTTTTTAATTCATAATCTTCGCTACAATTTGGACAATAAAAATCAGCTACTGGTTTGCTATTTTCATAAGAGTCAATATTGCAACCGCAATTCGGACAAAAAATTTCACTATCAACCCAACTCTCAGATAATACTCTAATTTTTTGAGAATTGCTTTTATAATGTTGCGCAATATTCGTATTAAAAGCTACTTTCATAGATGTTTATTTT
>JAGLJE010000081.1 GCA_023142645.1 Candidatus Altimarinota bacterium
ATTGATGAATTTCATCATGTTTCAGCCGACAAAGAAAACAACCGATTGGGAAGTTTGCTGCATTCGGTGATGACTAAATCCACCGTTCATGTGGTAGCGATGACAGGCTCATATTTCAGGGGCGACACGGTTCCTGTTTTGCTTCCTGAAGACGAAACAAAATTTTCTAAAGTGACTTACAACTACTACGAGCAACTCAACGGCTACACATATTTGAAATCTCTCGGGATCGGATATCACTTTTATCAAGGACGCTACACTTCGGCTATTGATGAGATTTTAGATACTGACAAAAAAACGATTTTGCATATTCCAAATGTGAATGCTGGCGAATCAACAAAACGAAAATATGAAGAAGTTGACACCATTCTCGATAAAATTGGAGATGTGGAATATCAAGATACGGAAACAGGAGTGATTTATCTAAAACGACACAAGGACGGAAAAATCTTAAAAATTGCTAATCTCGTAGATGATGATCCAAAAAATCGAGAGATAATCGTGGAATATTTACGCAATATGAAGAATGTGGACGACATAGATTTGATTATTGCGCTTGGTATGGCAAAAGAAGGTTTTGATTGGCCATACTGCGAACATGCTCTGACAGTGGGATACAAAGGATCGTTGACGGAGGTTATCCAAATTATCGGAAGATGCACGCGCGATAGTGAGAATAAGAGTCATGCGCAATTCACCAACCTCATTGTCGAACCCGATGCAGCGAATGATGAAGTAAAAGTTGCTGTGAATAATATGCTCAAAGCAATCACCTGCTCGCTTTTGATGGAGCAGGTTTTGGCACCGAATTTCAAATTTAAAACAAAAGTGCCAAATGATGATGAATCTATTCCGGGAGAAATAAGAATCAGAGGATTTAAGCAGCCGAGTTCACAAAGAGTCAAAGACATTGTCGAGTCAGATTTAAATGATCTCAAAGCCTCTATTTTGCAAGATGACACGATAGTGAGAGCTCTTCCTGGAAATATAGATCCTGAAGTAATCAACAAAGTAATGATTCCAAAAATCATTCAGAAAAAATACCCTGATCTTTCAGAGGAGGAACTGGAAGAAGTGCGGCAATATGTGGTGGCTGATTCCGCAATCAAAAATGGAGAAATCAAAGAAGTGGGAGATAAGCGTTTTGTGCGGATGGCAGGGACTTTTATAAATATTGATGATCTTCATATTGATTTGATTGATAGGATTAATCCGTTTCAAGAAGCTTTTGAAATTCTCTCCAAATCTGTGACGGCACGAACATTTAAAACCATACAGGACACCATTGAACTTACTCGTCTCCAAATGACTGAAGAAGAGGCAATTATTCTTTGGTCAAAAATTAAGAGTTTTGTAAAAAACAGCGGAGGAAAAGAGCCAAATATTGCTTCTCTTGATCCACAAGAAAGACGGATGGCTGAGGCTATAATTTTCCTAAGAAACAGGAAAAGACAAAATGATTCTATTACATGAATATTATGAAAAAAATTACATCTCTTGATGATATTTTTAACGATGACGAATTAGGGCTTTTATCAGTAAAGCCCAAAGGCTCATCTGCAATTACTGCCGACGAAAGATTGGTTACATCTTTTCAAGAAATCAACAATTTCATCAAAGAAAACAATAAAGAACCGGAGATGGGAAAAGGTGTTCAGGAGCACAGGCTGGCTACGCGTTTGAAATCTATTCGTGAAGATAAAAGTAAATCGAAAGCACTTTTGGATTTCGACGAGTTCAAACTATTAGGCATAGAAAAAAAAGAAATTACTTCCGTAAGTGATGTTCTCGAAGATGATGATTTAGGCATATTGGACAACGAAGAAAAAAGTCTCTTCCAGTTAAAAAATGTTCCCGCGCACAAAGACAGAGCGAGCGCTGATTACATCGCCCGTCGTAAACCATGCAAAGACTTTGAGAAATATGAAAAGTTATTCCAAAAATGCCAAGCTGATTTAGCTGCAGGAAAAAGAAAACTAGTAAAATTCAACGAACAACAAATTAGAGAAGGGATATTTTTTGTTATGAACGGCATTCTGCTTTTCATAGATAAAGTATTTGAAACAACCAAAGATAAAAATGGAAAAGTGGATGGAAGAATTAGATGCATTTTTGAAAATGGAACTGAATCAGGAATGCTTTTTCGTTCATTGGGAAAAGGTCTTTATGATAATGGATATGCTGTTACCGAATTAATAAATACTGATGAAAAGAAGTTATTAGAAAATTTTGGCGTAATCACTAATGAAGATAATAAAACTGGTTTTATCTATATTTTAAAATCACTTAGCAAAGATTCCAGAATTCAATCACTACAAAATTTATTTAAAATCGGATTTTCTACCACGCCCATAGAAGAAAGGATCAAGAACGCCCCACAAGATCCAACTTATTTAATGGCACCTGTTGCGATTGTGACAACTTTTGAGTGCTACAACCTCAATCCTCAAAAACTCGAACAACTACTTCATAATTTTTTTGGTTCCGCTTGTCTTAATTTAGATATTTTCGATGAAGATGGACAAAGACACACCCCTCGTGAATGGTTTATCGCTCCATTAAGCGTGATAGAAAAAGTCACTGAGTTAATTATCAACGGGGGCATCGTGAATTACAAATATGATCACGAGCAAGAAAAAATTTTATTAAAATAGGGTTTCCCAGCTTCCACCACCAACCCCACCTTCAAACATCCAAGCAACTCCCGCTTCTCCTCCTTCGTCCCTTCTCGCAAAATATATTTCGCGTACTTCCGCACATTCACCTTCGGAATCTTTTCCTCGCCACCCAGCACTCCGACTGTAAATTTTTGGTAGCGGGAAATTTCTTCCTCAATTTTCAATCATACGATTTTTCTTTTCATATCATTTATGAAACGATTAGCGATTATTAATGATGTGATTATTTTTTAAAAATATCTGTAAGACATTTGCATTACAGGTTGCTTTAAGTTAAAATGTGAATGTATTAATTTTAAAAACATGCCTACTCCAACTCTGACTTTTCGAACTAATCTTCGAAATCAAGCAACTAAAAAATCCCAACGAATGGGCGTTCCTTTGTCTTTAGTTTTAAATAACGCTTTGAGAGTTTTTCTCAAATCCGATGATAGTGTCATCATCGGTAAACCTCAAATGGTCGAGATTCCGAATGATTTACAGCAGAAAGTAGATAAATTGGGCAAATTAGCTCAAAAGGCTGTCGCGAAAAAACTCACTAAAAAATAAACTAATGCTGCTTTTACCTCATTCCATTGTTTTTTATGAATTGGAACCTATCGGTGAGTTTTTCCCCATCTCATCAATCGTAAGCCGCAAAAAAAGTTAAAGATGGTCTCGGCATTTCAATTTCGGGCGCTCCCGCGAATTCCAAACTCGTCAAAGTTTATTTGACCAGTAAACAAGCAGCAGGCAGAGCGGTTTTTCTTGTTAAGCTAAAAGAGGGATACATCATTCCGATTGTGATCCGGCTGAAAAAGGATAGTGTTGGTAAAAATATCACTCCTAAAAATAAGGCTTTTATTGCTGTTTTAGGAAAAAATCTTGCGTTTGTTGCACAAGATTTAGCCAATGGTAGCTTTGATTTATTGCCTTTGAAATAATTATGCGCTTTTATAAAAATCTTGGCATCAAAGATCGCCGTCATATTATTTTAGGAGCCGTTGCTTTTAGTGAAGCGATGGAAGGTAGTGATGCAGCTTTTAAGAACTGTATGAAAGAATTGAAAAAACTAAATTCAAAATCGAAGGATATCGCTTAATCTATCAATTTAGCTTATTTAAGCCAAATAATCTTCATTTTAGAAATGAAGCAAAACCCCTTTATAGTGTCTCATTTGTCTCATTTTTCTAGGCGACCCACGTGCCTTCTGGCGACTTCAGAAGAATGCCTCTAAAATCCCTGTAATGTTTCATTTCTGAACCCACGTGTTCAGCCAGTTTACGACAAGGCTTCGGTTGGCAAGCCACTCTTCGCCAACCTTGCAAAATACAGAAAAACTACTAAAATCTGCGTAATAGTTATCTGGCGGATTAAACATTCACCCCGACTATTTTGATTCGGGGGCTTTTCATTTTTTAAGAAATGGCTGAAAAAATTCTCACACTCGGAGTGATCGCTCATGTCGATCATGGCAAAACTACATTGGTAGATGCGCTGCTCAAGCAGGG
>JAGLJE010000082.1 GCA_023142645.1 Candidatus Altimarinota bacterium
ACTTTTTTTCTTGCAGCATCAACATTAATTAAATCATATTCGCTTAATTTTCCGGATTGATCCCATATTTTTTTCAGATCATTAAAATGTGCTTGATTTTCATTGTTCGAAGAAATCCATTTATCGAATATTTGTTTTTCTTCAACAGTTGCTTCATTTGCTAAAATATTAGCAATAATTTCCCACTCGAAATTTTCAAAATTCTTTTTACAAAACTTCTTCCGCTCACCCCATTTGCAATTTTCTTTTTTTGGCAAAGGGAAAAATTTAATCGCTTCGTCTTTCTGCCAATTTTTGCATGGCTTATTTTTCACGGAATTTTTTTCACTGTAATTTTTCCAACAACTGAAGGTTATCGTTATCTCCTCGCCGCACTGCCGTTTTTTTATTTCGTGGCAATTTTGGGAATTTGGAAATTACCGAAAAAATTTCGAATCGCCGCGCTCACTTTCGCTCTCGTGGGAAGCTTCGCAATCTCAGGACAACAACTTTTTGAAAGAATGCAGTCAACCAAAAACTGCGAAATCCCATTCATCGACAAAACACGAAGGAAAACCGGAATTTGGTTACGAAAAAACACTCCGCCGAATGCTCTCGTTGCGATGAAGGAAATTGATCAGTCTGCATTTTATTCACGGCGGCAAATGCTTTCAATGGATGGCACTCTCGATGCAAAAGCAGTTCTGTTCGTAAAAAACGGAGATCAACTCGGATTTTTGATTCAAGAAAAACCAGATTTCTTTATTCTCGAAGAAGAGATGTATCGTGAATATCCAGATTGGCAAAATTCGAATATCCTCCCGCTTCTAGACTCGAATCCCGAAATCGGAGAATCTCAAATTCTCGGCGATTTAAAATTCATCCTGCGAGAAAAATTAAAATCGGGAGATACAGAAAGCTGCGCGCACTTCTCAGATGAATATTTTTGGTGGATTTTCCAGGTAAAATACGAGTGATGGCTTATCTTTTCTTTCTTGTCGGAATCGGATTCAACGCGACTGCAAGTTTCGTTTTGAAAATTTTAGGTGAACAAAACGGCAATCTCGTCTCACTCGAAACTCTCCGAAACCCGCTCTTTTATCTAGCGCTTTTTCTTTTCGGAATGAATGTGATTTTTTACGCGCTCTTTTTGCAACGTGTGAATCTCGCAATCGGCTACCCCGCTTTCGTCGGCGGAACTTTCGCAATAGTATTATTGCTCTCGTTTATTTTTTTGCGGGAAACTCTCACCCTCCCGCAAATTTTTGGAATCGCATTGATTTTTGGGGGGATTTTGTTAGCGGTGAGGTAGTCTTGAACTTTGATTATGTGAATCATGGTTCAGACAAACCACTGGCTTTCGAGAATTTTTTTTGGGAAACTGAAACCCGTGTCAAAACCCTTTCGAAAAAATGCCTCGATTATTGCTCGTAAAAATGGAAAATTTTTGCTCGTGAAAAAACCGCGCGATCATCATGCGTGGCAATTCCCACAAGGAGGAGTGGAAGCGGGAGAGAGCTTCGAAGAAGCAGCACAACGTGAATTCGTAGAGGAACTCGGAATGCAAAAAATTAAAATTTTGAAAGAAGTGGGGGTATATTCTTACGAGTGGGCAGTAGGAGAAAAAGTGAGCGATGAATTGAAAAATTTTCGCGGACAAGAGGTGCATCTTTTCCTTGCGGACTTTCTCGGAAATAATGCGGAAATCCGACTTAATCGGAGCGAACTCGCGGAGTGGCGGTGGGTGGACGCGGCAGAATTAAATGAGCTGATTGAGTCACCCGAATATCTCAAGAAAATTTCAGAAATTATCAATGCCGCAAATTAATTTAATTTCCGTTTGCGTGAAAAAAATCTCGCGCGGAAAAGCTGCGCTCGAAACTCTTGATCGCAAATTCAAATTTACTTTTCCGATCGCATTGCTTTCCAAAAATTTGAAGATGGACGAGCAGTTGAGTTTGAAGATTTCGAATATAATGAATACGGAAGATACTCACGATGAGTCCGCGCGAAAACTGCTCGAAAAAATTATCAATTAAGATAACAATGTGAAACTTCTCTCGCTACGCGCGCAAAACTTTCGCAACCTCACTAATCTCGAGCTTGATTTTAATAAACCTGTAAATACTTTCGTAGGAAACAACGCGCAAGGCAAAACTAATATTCTCGAAGCAATCACCCTCCTCGCTTTCGGAAAATCGCTGCGAAGCAATTCTGAGAAAAGTCTGCGGGAAATTGGAACTGATTTTTTTCGCGTGGAAGGATTGGGAGAAAAATCAAACGAGAAGAAAGTCCGAATCGAGATTGCCGCCGATGTGAATCAAAAAACTTTCAAGCTCAATCGGAAACCGATTATCGCCAGCCAACTTGTCGGAAATTTTCCGGTCGTGAGCTTTGCTCCAGAAAACTTGAATCTGCTGCTGCTCTCACCAAGTTTGCGAAGACGCTATCTTGATATTTTGCTCTCGCAAACTTCGCGGAAATATTTACTCGCGCTGAGCTCGTACTCGAAGGCACTCAAAAATCGAAACGCTTTGCTTGCGCGAATTGCGGAAAATCTAGCGAAAGAGGAAGAGCTTGAATTTTGGGATGAGGAACTCGCGAAACATGGAAGCCTGATCGGAAAATTGCGCGCGGAATTTTTGGAATTTGCGGAGCAGCCGCTCGCGGAAAATTTTCAAAAGATTGCGAACGAAGCCGAGGAGCTGAGAATGCAGATTGCGAATTTTCACGGAGAAGAAATCAGCGAGAGAAAATATTTAGAAAATCTCGGGAAGTTGCGTGAAAAAGATTTGCGCTACGCGAACACGAACTACGGAATCCACCGCGCGGACTTAATTTTCAGACTAGAAAATGAACCGCTCGCGGAGAACGGGAGCCGCGGCGAGATTCGTTCAACAATTCTTGCGTTGAAATTTGTGGAGCTTGCATTCATTGAAGAGCAACTGAAAGAAAAACCTGTTTTGCTGCTTGATGATGTTTTCAGCGAACTGGATGCTGCACGACAAAAAAGCTTGATGTCACTAATCCACAATCATCAAACCTTCATCACCACTACAAAAATCGCACATCTTGATCTGATTGAGAAGAAAGATGTTTGGGAAGTAAAAAACGGGAGCGTGGAGAAAATTTTAAGGTAAAATTCCGCTCTACGGAGAGGTGGCTCGAGTTGGTTGAAGGCGCTCGACTCGAAATCGAGTATCCCGTGCAAACGGGATCGAGGGTTCGAATCCCTCCCTCTCCGCCATACTTTGTTAAAATCTTTGCGCTTGCCACCTTACCCCGCTTGGCGGGACGGTAGAGCAATCCCGCTTTGC
>JAGLJE010000083.1 GCA_023142645.1 Candidatus Altimarinota bacterium
TGGATTGTGCGAAAGCGGGATCAATTTTATTTTTAAACTGATTAAGACATTTTTCGAGACGCGTTCTTAATCCTGAGTCGAGTAACTTCATTATTTTTTTTAATTCTTCTCCATCTGTCTTTGGTTTTTCGGCGGGATTATGATTTGTACGACCATAATAATCTCTCAAATAATAATTTGTAGTACCCCATCTTTTGTTAATTTTTTTATCAAAATTGCTGGGTGGCATTTTGGAATGTTTTTTGTCATCGCGTTCAATATGTTTTTTGGTTTTCGCTGAATGTTTTTCAGAATAATATTCAATTCCGCTGTTGCCTGTTTGCCAAAGATTTTTAACGAATTCTGCAGTTTTTTCGAGAGCATTTTGCAAAGATTCTTTTTTTCCGCCTTTTCTCTTTTTATCTTCTTTTTTGCCTTTTCGTTTTTCTACAGCGGCAACCCTTTTTTTTCTTTTAGCAAATGCCCGTAGCCCGCCATGCAGCAATGTTGTCAATGCAGCAGTCAGTCCGACAGAAAACTTTTCGGTTGACGGCGAATGAATGGGAATCTCGATTGTCGGTTTTTTCGCGATGCGGACGACCAATTTGGAAAAAGTTTTACTGAGTTCGGAAATGTTATTTTTTAAATCTTCGATTATCTGCTTTCTGAAAGTATCGTCCATATCTTGTATTTCCGTAAAATTCAGGAAAAGTGTGTTGTTCATTATTTTTGGAGAATTTCGGAATGCTTTGATTTTTGTTCTTACGAAATCATTCCAGTCATCTTGATTGTTGATGCTGAATTTCAAAACATCTTCTTTTGTGGTCAATTTACCGCCTTCCACAAATTCACTCTCTCGATCTCCGTCATAATAAAACTTACGCAGTTTATCTCGATGTTCCCCAGCCAATTCGCTGAGTTTCCCGAGACCGAGACGATCGGCTGCAGATGCGGCTGTCAAAGCTGCCCCTCCCGCAAAGATACCAAGAATTTTTCGCCGACTAATTTTTTTATCAGAATTCTTGTCAACATTAACTTTTTCATTTTCTTTAGTCTCTTTTTGTGTTTTTTCTTTAGTATCACCAAAAAGATTTCGGATTTTTTCCAAATTCAAAAACTCCCCCCTGTTTAAATTTTTATCGGTGTTGTTTTCTTTATTATTCATTATTTATTTTAAAATCTCTTTAATAAAAGTTTTTGTGCCTTTCTTTTTTAATAATTCTGCTAATTTGGAAAAATATTTATATTGATCGCTTTCATGTGGAGGATTTGTTCTTAAATTAAGAATAACATTTTTATTTTCAGTAATTTTTATATTCCAAAAACCATATTCCCCGTATGGCTCAATTTTCATTTTAATTTGATCAAGATTTGCATTTTTAATTTTTTCTAAAACACCATAATTTTGAAAATATTTTTGGAAGTATCTTGTTAATTCTTTTGCGACAGGAAGTGTTTCAGTGGCGGAGGATACTTTAGGAAATGGTTTTTTTATTAAAATTTCTTTAAAAGCTTTTGGGTCTTTTTTTAGTAATTTTACTGACTCGGAAAAATATTTATCACTTTCATGCGAAAAAGGTATTACCTTATCAAGAAGAATCTTTTTACTTTTGATTTCGATAATTTTTATATTCCAATCCTCATTTGTCGCATCTCGCTCAATCTTTATTTCGGTTTTATTAGTATCTGCTTGTTCGATTTCTTCTAAAATACCCTCATTTTGAAAATATTCTTTAATCTCTGCAATGGTGGGGGTAATGACCTTTTCTGGAGATAATTTCTTGACTGGTTTCTTTTTTATAATTTCCCCATTTTTTTTGTATTCCTTAAAAGTGGAAACATTTAATTTATTTCTAAAAATTTTCGCGACTTCATTAACATCCACTTTTTTATCAAAGAAATCATTGTTTTCAAAATCTATCAGCTGTCTCAACAATTCAGCTGATAAATCTGAGAGATATTCTTCGTGAGTTTTTGTAAATTCTTTTTTACTGAACCATCCATCTTCATCTAACATCGCAATCGGGGCAGCCATCTCCGCAAATTTCCAAAGTGTGATAGCTTTGAGTTGATTGGTATATTTGCCTTCGGCTTGCCCTACAAAATCTATTTTTTTAAACTCACTCGCTAATTTTTCGAGAGTGGCAGGATAAGTTTCATTTCGCGTGCCAAGCGCGAGTAATCCGGTTAAGGCATTTCGATAATTTTCTGCATCTGTGTCAGTCCACCACGCGTTTTCAGCTTCTTTGAGAATTTCTTCGAGGTTGCTATTCACCCATGGTGATAAAGTTGGACCTTTTGCAATTTTTTCTAAATAATCCTTAAAATTTTTCTCAATTGTTTTAATTTCGCTTTCGCTAATATTTCCTCCGCCATCTTTCGCTTTCTCAACTAATAAATTTTGATAAAAAAGCAGCATTTCGTGTTGTTTGTAGGAGACGAGAGATGCCCACTGATTTTCGTTCACCGGACCGCCATTACCGGTAAATAATGTTTCGAATAAAGCGGGTGCTAAACCTAATGCCCCGATGTCTTCGTCGGTGTCTTTCATCAGCGGAATGAGTGGCTCAAAAATCTCCCGCATTTCAGGGCTGCTTGCCATCTTATTTATTGCTGTTTTAATTTTTGGTTTTGCTGCCTCAATTCCTTTTTCTTGATCGAGCGTTTCGTTTAATTCTTTGGTCGTGATGTTCGACAATTTTTCGAGACCGATGATTCGTTTAACCCAATCAACACCTTCTTTCGCTGTGCTGTGAATTGCTTTTCCTGATTCACTCAAACCATAAACTGTCCACTCGCAAACTTTACTTCCGGCGGCTACACTGGCAGTCACCGGTGCCGAGTTTTTTACAAACTTAACCAATTTTCCACCCATTTCAATTACTAATGCCCAACCTTCTCCACTTTTTTCAATCCAATAATTCACGACTTCTTTTCCTTTCACCGTATAATATTCTTTGTGAAATTTCTTCCAAAAATCTAAAATTTCACCCACATCATCCTTCCAGTATTCAACAGTCGTTTCGTAAATATTTTTTGTTGCATCAATTCCCTTGCCAATTAAAATGCGCAACTTGGCTCCACTCTCGAGAGTAAACTCCCAAATTTGATTGCCTGCATATTTGAGATGCGTGATAGGATCATCCTTGAATTCAATAAGGTGAGGTTTGAGAAGATTCCATGATTCCACGATTCCTCTATCCCAAGCAAATTCTTTGAAGTTAACAGCACCTTTTTTGATAGTGCCTGCGATCATTGCTTGATTTTCTTCATTTGCCCACCATTCATAAAGTTTATAAAACTCGCTTCCTATAAAATCAGGAATGCTTAAAAAATAACTTGCTGGTCTTTCATTGAAAGACTCAGTCCAGTTTGCCCCAAAATAAGTAAGATCTCTGTCTCCACTTGAATATCTATCCATGAAAAATCCCACC
Source organism: Candidatus Altimarinota bacterium (assembly GCA_023142645.1). GTDB lineage: Bacteria > Patescibacteriota > Gracilibacteria > JAHISY01 > JAHISY01 > JAHISY01. The sequence continues at coordinate 3,414 of JAGLJE010000083.1, forward strand.
CCTAATAATTTTTGAGTTAAAGGATTAGTAGGAATATCATCGTAAGTTTCCCCATTTACTTCAAGCTTCTTTCCCTCCTTTTTATTTTTCTGAATTAAATAAGTAAGATACCCAGTATCTTTGGCAGTGTTAAAATATTTTCTTCCTATGTGATTGAAATAACCTTCTGCCGTTTGAAAAGCCACTTCTGGCTGGACCCATTGGTTCTTGCCATCTTCTCTCTTAAGGTTTTTGGTGAATATTTTTTGAAAACCATTTTTATTACCAGTACTTTTCGCTTCTTTGTAGACCTTCCAAAGTTCGCTGACTTTCACTCCTCCGAAATTTAGTGTTGCGCGAATTTCTTCCGAATCATCAATTTGATTTTCGCCTCGTTCCTTTGCTTGTTTATTTATTTGTTCTATCACCATTGCTGTCACATCGTCTGGTTTTTCTTTCGACATCCACAATCCTTCTAGAATAGTCTTTTTATCTTCTCGCACCATCCCTGTAATTGTGTTCGCAGAATACAAAATCAGTGCGCCCATTGTTGTTTTTGGGTATTTTTTGCGGGCGTAATTAAACAATTTAAAAAGCCCGATTGCGAGAATTCCAGCACAAGCCGCATATTTCCATTTGTCTTCTTTTGGCGCATTTTTAAATGTTTTTACTGCTTCTTGAAAATTTCCGGTCATAACTTGAAAAATCATATTTTCTCGCAGATTTTTATTTTTTTCTTTTGTATCTTGTTTCGCCTCCAAAAATCCTTTACCTTTCCCCACAGTTTCTTTCGTGTAAGCTGCCTGAATTAATAGTAGTCTTTCTTCAGCCTTTTTTAGATAATTAGAATCACTTTCTGCGATATCCGATCCAAAAATATTTTTACCTTTTCGACGAATTACACCTTCCTTTTCGCCAAAAAAATATTCGTAAGCCTCTTTTATATTTCTGTCACTTTGAAACCACAAATCAGGATTCGTGATGTTTTTCACACCGAGTTTCTTTATGTGATTGTCTAATCTCTCGATGTCAGCTTGCCAATCGCTGCCTAATTTTTCTTCCATTATTTTTGCTCCGACTTGCTCCCTCTGCCTTTTTTTAAATTTAAGATGTAGAAACTTTTTCATAAAATCAAGCTTGGCTAAATCATTCATTTTTGCTCTTGCGTATTCTGCGAGATACAAGTTTGGAAATTTCTCACCAAACTCTTCAAAAGCTTTTACCGAAACTAATTTTTTGACTTTTCGTTTTTCGTTGATCCAGTCCATTGCAATATCAAGCTCTGCCGCCTCGACAAGAGAGAACGCTTCTTTTGGTTTTTCAATTTTTCCATCCAAAAACACAAATCTTTTCTCTTGCCAAAAATTTTCAAGAAAGAAATCTTTTTGATGCGAGATTGTTTTTATGTTTTGCATTTTTTTAAGCAGCACTTCTTTATTTAAATGGTTTATGTTTGAGTGAAAAGAAAGGAATATTTTTCCGCCTTTCTTTGCGTTGTAGCTTTTCAGAATGTTCAGCTACTTTCGTTTCCATCCTTTTTTTGTAGCCACCTAACGGAATTCCCTTTGAATTATTTTTTATTTCGGTTTTTGCAGCTTTTTTAACATTTTTCCTTTTTTCAGCTTCTTCCTGATATTCTCGATGATTTGCCATTACCTTTTTCGGGACGAAAGAAGCAGCTTTCCAAATAGGCTCGACTACTATTTTTCGAATTGGCCACGATATTTTGCTGACAGCACTGCGAGTATCCTGCATAATTATTCTTTTACTCGCATCCACATTATTTTGAAATGCCTCTCCGACTCCTAATTTTTTCACTCCTCTTTTTAAAATTCCGGGGTGCTCTGATTTCCACTCTTTTTTTAATTCAGTTGCCGTTTTTTCGAGTTCTGCTTTTTCGTTTTTTCCCTCATACTTAAAAATTTTTCGATTTAATCTTCTTTTTTTACTCAATATTTTAAAGAGAGAGCCATTATCAGGTTTTGCCTGAGAATTCTCAATTTTCTCTACTTTCGCTTCCACGCGCTTTTTTCTTTTTGCCTCTCTAACTTCAGGTTCGTCAAAAACTATGCGGAATCCTTTTCGAAAAATCCCAATGGGAATATTTATAGTTCCCGCGCCTACTTCTTTTAAATTTTCTTTGAGTTTTTCTCCAGCTGTCTTAAAAACCAACCTCCGCTCCCATAAATTCGCTGGATCGAAATGAAAAAGTTTTGTTTTCATTTATTTTTGTTTGCCTGTAGTTGTAATTTAATTTTTAACTCCCTTCATTTTACCAAAAAATCACCTCGAAAGCAAGCTATTTCATTCTAACTTCGCAGATTCGCAAGAGCAAAAACTGAGGTTATTCTTCTTCTTCCTCCTCCTCCGGCGAGTATGTGATTTTGATCGTAATTGAACTCCGATCACCCGTCTCGCTCACCGCCACAATTTCAAATTCATTCTCGCCGACTTCCAAATTTTCGTATTCCGGAGAGGCATTGTAATACCATGAAGTCGAACCAGCCTCGAATCTCGAAAGCGCGTATTCATTCACAAAAACTTCCTTCGTGTCAGATGGTACCGTTCCCTCGAAACGAACCGGCGTTTCCGTGAAAGTCGCACCATCCGCTGGCTCGTTCACAGTCGGAGTCGCGAAAGTTTCTCCTCCAACCACGGGCACGCCGTCCGTCAATTCATTCGAAGCTTCTTCTGTCGACTCCTCCGAACTTTCTACTCTTTCTGAATTGAAGACAATTTGAAAATTAGCAGGAAGAGTTTCGTTTCCATCCGCGTCGAAACCGACAACCGTGTAATTATTCACCCCAATTTTCAAATTCCCGAAATCACGCGACGTATTGTAGCTCCACTCACCACTACCAGCTTCAAACCTCGATAATTCGAAAGCTTCCGCACCTTCAAAAGTCACCGCGACTTTCACGATTTCCGGCGCAACTTTCCCGTTCACTTTCACCGGCTCGATTACCGCCGAAATATTCCCGCCGCCAGTCTCGACGAACGGAGCGGGGAGAGTGGCTGTTGGTTCGCCATTTTCAGAAATTTCCGGCAACTCCGAATCTTCTGAACCCCCCATATCTTCCGAACTTCCTCCCGTCATCGCGAGATAAAATTTTGAACTCAAAACTGTATCAGGAATCATTTTTACGAGATCAATTTCCCCACCGATTCTCAACAAATTCACTCTCTTGTCCGAAATTTCAAGAGCTTCACCTACCTCCACTACCAAATTTTTCAACTCCGGATTTTTCGGATTTTGCAGATCGAGAATCTTAGCGGTGAAACCTCCAGCAATCACACTCGCCGTGATTCCCTTTTCCGTGGAGCTCAAGATAAATTTTCCGTCAGGATTACTAATTCTCAAAAAATCGCTCGCAATCTCAAAATCCGCATTCGCGGTGCCAACCGTCACTCCTACAGTTCCACGAACAAGTACGAGCCACAACTCCTTTTTTGTAAGAGAATTCCGTAAATCTTTAATTTTTAACTCGCTCGAGCCCGCGAGATTTACCACGCTGCCATCGTCAAAAGTGAGAGTAGCGCTACCTTTCGCATTTGTCCGCACGCTCTCACCAACATTTAAAGTAGTGGCAGTTCGCGTGATTTTCCATGCTTCAGCTACCGGCAGATAAACTTCAATCTCTCCCACAATTTCATTTAATTCCGCTTTTCCTGAAAGAGTTAGCGCGCCGCCTTCTTCCTCGCCCCACAACCCCCACACTCGAATCAAAAGCGCGGCAATCACACCGATCGAGATGATAATCAAAAAAGGTAGCAAATAATCTTTCGAGCTACGGGCAGGGGGGAGGGAATTCATAATGATAGGGTAAATGAAACAATTAGAAATTTAACAAAAAAGAGGGAGTATTTTCAACTATTTTAAATTTAGGAAACTATTCCAAAATTGTTTATTCTAGAATTTACAAAAAAACCACCAAATATTTCAGTGGTTTTTTTGCTTTGTTTTGTTTTTTTACAGTTTATTTTTGTGTTTTGGTCTCCCCACCGTGGCGGGAAGAAATATTTAATTTTTGTTTTTTTGGAATTGGAGAATGCTTTTACTACAGAACCGTCTTCCTTTAAATTTGATTATTTAAGAAACTTATTCGGAGAAATCTTGCCATTTTATCGGAAACTCACCCATAAGTCAAATCAAGTCGGTTGACGAAAATGTTGAGAAGTTTCATAAAAAGTTTTCAAAAGTGGTAAAATGGCTTCGTTTTTTATTTTTAAAATGTCTCAAACTTTAGTCGAAAAAATCATCGCGAAAAATTTGGTTTCCGGCGAAGCGCGAGAAGGAGAATTTGTGAAGATTCGCATTGACCGACTACTTTGCCACGAAGTGACAACTCCGCCCGCGCTCGAAATGTTGGAAAAACGAGGGATTGAGAAAGTTTTTGATCCGACGAAGATTGTCGTCACGCCCGATCATTTCATTCCTGCAAAAGATGAGAAATCTGCCGAACTAGCGAAAAAGCTCGATGAATGGGTTCGCAAAAATGGCATTCAAAATTATTATCCGGTTGGACGACACGGTGTTTGTCACACGATTTTCCTCGAACAAGGACATGTTGGTCCGGGAATGGTTGTGATTGCCGGAGACAGTCACACATGCACACACGGCGTGGTTGGCGCGCTGGCGTTTGGTGTTGGAACAACGGATGTCGCAGCGGCGATTGCTACCGGCGAGGTGTGGCTCGAGGTTCCACGAACGATTCGGGTTATTTT
>JAGLJE010000084.1 GCA_023142645.1 Candidatus Altimarinota bacterium
GGACGATTCACAAAAAGCGCAAAAGTGGGAATTTTTTCTTCGTGCAGCTGCGTCGCGTAAAAAATCTTGGGTGGCATCTTCGCTTTGTCAGTCTGCGTCGGCGAGTGCTGCGCGACAATTTTTTTGAGAAAAAGATTGAATTCATTCGTTTTGATCCGCTTTTTTCTTTCTTTTTGAATCTCAAGAATTTGTTTGAAAATCTGCGGAATGTTTTTACCTGTCTTTGCGGAAACCATCACGACCGCCGCCCACCGCGCGAATTGAAACTTGCGAGTGAGGTTCGCCAGCCATTTTTCCTGCTCCTCTGTGAAATCCTCCCACAAGTCGGTTTTGTTCACCACGAGCAGTAATCCGCAACCGGCAGCTAGAATTTTTTCGGCAACATGCAAATCCTGCGCAACAATTCCCTCATCGCCGTTGAAAAGCAGCAACGCAACCTCCGCATCGGACAAAGCATTGAGAGTCCGCCCCGTCGCGAAGCGATCAATCCCGCGACCAACCTTTCCACTCCGTCGCATCCCCGCCGTGTCGAGCAGTTGAAATTTCTTATTCTCAATTTCGACCACGACATCACCGACATCGCGCGTAGTCAGCGGAATTTCCGAAACGATGAATCGCTCCTCGCCGAGAATTGTATTCACGAGCGAAGATTTCCCGACATTCGGACGACCAGCGAAAGCAATTTTCACATCCACTCCTGCCTCCGCGGCAACAAGTTTTTTAGTAATTTTTGAAGTTTGTGAAGCTTTTTTCTTCCTCGCTAGATTTCGCAAATTCTTAGTAACTTCGTGGGTCAACTCATCCAACCCGATCTTATGTATAGCGGAAATCCCGATTGGCACGCCAATTCCGAAACTCGTGAAATTCATCAGCTGCGAAAAGTCCCCACTCTCGAATTTATTGGCAACAAAAATAATCGGCTTCGAAGTTCGACGAAGCAACTTGGCAACTTTCGAATCCTCCGCTGTGATTTCCGATTTCGCATCGACGAGAAAAATGAGCAAATCCGCGTGGGAAATCGCGTACCGAATTTGTTTCTGAATATCATCGTCGAGATCTCCCCCACCCGTAGTTTCGATCCCGCCGACATCAATGAGCGTGAATTTCACCCGATTCAAAACGACTTCCCGCTCAATCCGATCGCGCGTAGTTCCCGCCTCCTCCGCCGTAATAGCGAGATGTTTCCCAATCAACTTATTGAAAAGTGTGGACTTCCCCACATTTGGTCGACCGATGAGAGCAACTTTTAAATTCATTTTATGGGATAATTTTAGCGTGAATTCTCCGAAAAAGAATCTCGAAAACTTCAATTGTGAACTCATAGAAGTTTGCCGTAAATTTGACCGAAATCCCGCAGAAATCCACCTCATCGCTGTCACGAAAAATCGCTCCGCAAGCGAGGCGAATGAGCTGATTAAGGCAGGCGTGGAAAAAATCGGTGAGAATCGTTTGCAGGAAGCGACTGAGAAATTTCCGAATTTGGAAAAATGCGAGAAACATTTCATCGGCAACATTCAGTCGAACAAAGCTAGAGAAATCGCGCAGCTTTTTGATTGTGTGGAAAGTGTGAGCAGCGTGAAAGTCGCGCGGATTTTGGATACGGAAGCACAGGCGATTGGAAAAATTCTACCCATTTTTTTGCAGGTGAACCTCGCAAAAGAATCTCAAAAAAACGGCTTTCTTGAAAAGAATTTAGCGGAAGCGGTGACAGAAATTCGCGAGCTACCGAATCTCAAAATCGAAGGCTTGATGGTGATGGGAATTTTTGGTGATGTGGAAAAAACGCGGGAAGTTTTTTCGTGTGGTAAAAAATTGTGTGAAAAATTCGGATTCAAAAATTTCTCCGCGGGGATGTCGGACGACTGGAAAATTGCGGTAAAAGAAGGGACTGATTTTTTGAGGATTGGCAGAAGATTATTTAAATGTTAGCCTTAAAAAAAGGCTACTCGCTCTAAATTAATAATTATTATCATGATAAAAAAAATCATATTAGCTATCGCACTAATGACTGCTATAGCAGGAGGAACTTATCAATACATAAGGATAAGTACTTACTCTTATCATTTGGACAAAGCCGAAGCTGCACTTGTAAAAATCGAAAAACTCATTGAGGGCAAATCTCCTATCGCTATTATTCCAACTGTCTATGCTCAAAATAGTGAGATTGATGAAGCTGCTGTTGCCAAAAATGCAGATACCGCTGTTGATGAAATTGGTACAGCTCAAGATATTGTCAATGATATGTCTGACAGTGCCGAGCAAACAGATGCTCAAAATGAAGTTGAAGAAACCAAAAAGCATGCCGAGGAAACCCTCAGCTCTGCCGCCATAGCAGTCGAAGGCGAAGATGCCAAAACAGCAGTTTCTGAGGCACAAGAATCACTAAACGATATTGAAGCAGGAAATAAATATGATTCAGACGCAACCATCCGCACAGAAGACCCAAATAAAAACTACAATGACGACGAAAGCATGAGAGCTGATCATAACGATAATGATGATTTTTTTGATGACGATGACGATGAAAGCGAAGATAAAGAAATTGAGAGCGAAGCTAAAATCGACGAAGCAGAAAGAACCAATCAAAAAAACGATAGTGCTGACAATGCTAATACTGATACTAGTGACTATGCAGCCGAAGAAGCAGCAGCTATGGCAAGATATCAACCATGGTTAGACTGGGAAGGAAACACGCCTCTTCCACTTGAAACTCAGAAGATACAAAAGGACACAATTCAACCAGGTAGCACCGATGACGCAGAGACAAACCAAAAAGTAATTCAACCTCAAGCACCAGCGATCGATCCAGCACTCATGCAAGAAGCCATTAATCAATTAATGGAGCAACAATAACTACTCGGCTTCAAAAATTTTCCGCGGGAATGTCGG
>JAGLJE010000085.1 GCA_023142645.1 Candidatus Altimarinota bacterium
CTTTGAATATGCTTCATTACGCAAAAACTCAAGCAAAAAAGATTGCAGATGAATTAAATTCTGACAAACATCCGCACAATTGGATTGACAAATCAACAGCAATCGAATTTTATATTATTTCTTTTGGTCAGCTTATTTACATATTGTCTGAAACATTGAAAAAATTATACAAAAATAAACATGCCAAAATCGGAAAAATTTTCAAAATAAAAGAAATCGATGATTGGTATTTGTTTGCACAAAAAGTAAAGCATAATAATAAACCACCCATTAGACATCAGAACATAACAATTACACTACCTCGCGACAAAAACAAACTGGGCAAAACAACAGTCAAAACATTTCATAATTTCACATTTAAATCAGGAAAAACAGAAATCTCAATAAAAAATATGGAAGAGAAAATGAGTGAAATCCATAAATTATTATTAACTAAGATTGAAAATTTCTACACACACAAAGATTCTCCTGCTCGGCAATCTCTTTAACTTAAAAATGTTTATCGAAAAACGCCGAATTTAATTTCATCCCCTCCCGCAAATCTCCCGAAAATCACACCGCCCGCATTCTCCTTCTTCGCAGCCAAATTCGAGATTTTGAATTTTTTGCCACGCTTCCTGAATTTGCTTTTTTAATTCTTCAATCTCCTCTTTTTTCGGAGTGAAAGTTTCATCACGAAATTCGCCTGCATCATTTTCTCGTACGAAACTCAAAACCGCCTCCGCGGGTTTGAAAATGAAGCGCGAATCAAGTTCCGCAAGGAGGAGGTAAAAAAGCAGTTGCCGGTACGCATCGCCTGTCGAATTCGCCGTCTCCCCCCGAATCGCCGCCCGCGAGTACGGTTTTTGCGATTTGTAATCGATGAAACTAACCACGTTCGCGGATTCCGGCAGCGCATCAATCCGGTCGACTTTTCCGGCAAGTGGAATGTTATCTAGACGAACTTCGTGTTTCGCAAAATTGAACTCTACCTCCGCGGGCAATTGTAAATTCGGAATATGAAAAGCGAGATATTTTTCCACCGCAGGAACTGCGTCTCTCTCCAAATTTTCCCGCTGCGATTTCGTGAGCGGCTCGCGATCGAAACTTTTTCGGAGCGCGGTAATCGCGATTTCGGGTTTCGGAAGGTGTCCGACTCGTTTAAATTCGCGGAAAAACTCCTCGAAAGCGGCGTGCACCGCCGTCCCAAAAATCGCGCCCATCCGCATACTCGCATCGACTTTCGCGGGCAGTCGGAGAAGATTTTGAAAAAGAAATTTCCGCGGACACGCGAGATAATTATTCAGCGCGGTTGGCGAGAGTCGAAAATTTTCTAGCAAACTCGCCAGAAATCTTTTCGTGTCTTCGCTGAATTCCGTTTTCTTCGATTTCGAAAGAGTAGTCGGTAGCGCAGCTAAACCAGCACTCGGCGCCTCCGCTTTTTCAATCAAATCCAACGGGATTTCCGCGATGAAACGGGAAGCAGCAAGCTCGCGAAATTCATACTCCCGCGCAGATAAAATCGTGAGAAATTTCTTCGCACGCGTCATCGCTACGAAAAAAAGCCGCCGCTCATCCTCTATTTTTTTTTCTTTCTCGTCAGAAGTTTTCAGCAAATCTGGCAGCTTCAACATCTCACGCTTCCCCCGCCCTCCCCACGAGTTGTCATCCGCGTGGATAATAAAAACATTTTCCCATTCCAAACCTTTCGCGGAATGCGCAGTCGTGAGGGTAATCGCTTCGTGAGCGCGCGAAGGGGTGCGAATTGGGATGAAGTTTTTTTCCATCGCGATCAAATCTTCGAGCAAATTTTTTAAATTCGTATCCTCCTGCGAGATTGCAAAATTCCGCACGAATGTAAAAAAAGCCGCGAGTGCTTCCGCACTTTCGAATTCTTTATTTTCCACAATTTTTGAATTTAACCCGCTCTCGCTCGAAACATTTTCCGCAAATTCAAGGAGATTCTGCTCGGCTTTCATTTTTTGGAAATGCAACAACTTCTCACCAAATTCACGAACTTTTTTGTTTTCCGATTCGAGAGAAATATCGAGAAAAGCTTTTTTGAAATCAACTTCTTTCGAAATTTTGTAAACTTCCACTTCCGGAATCTCCGCGAAATCCGCGAAAAAAATCGCGAGAGAAGCAAGCGCATCTTTGGGATTCTCAATCGCGCGAAGAATTTTGACGAGCTGCCGAACACGAAAATTGAGGAGCGCGTTCAAACCGTCCGCGCGAAAAAATGGCACGCCCTTTCGCTGCAAAAATTCCGCGAGAGAATTCCCATGCGCGCGGTTACGATAAATCACCGCGATTTCGTGAAGCGGAGTTTTCGCTTCCACCAACTTTTGAATCTCGCTCCCCACGAAAGCAACCTCGTCCGCTTCGCTCACCGCTTCAATAATCCGCGGCTTCGGTGAATTTTTGGGAGAAATTTCCGCGCTAATCTTTTTGGAAACTCCCTCGATTCGATTCGTCAGCCGCTCCTCATTTTTTTCAATCACTCGCGACACCACATCGAGAATCGGCTGTGTGGAGCGGTAATTTTTCGTAAGCGTAATAATTTTGGCTGCCGGAAAATTTTTGTGAAATTCGAGAATATTTGCGAGCGACGCGCCCTGAAATCGATAAATCGACTGATCATCATCACCGACCACGCAGAGATTCGGCTTCGCGTCAAAGCTACTCCATGCTTTCAAAATAGCATTTTGCGCACCATTCGTGTCTTGAAATTCATCGACAGTCGCGTACAAAAAATTTTCCTGAAGGTGCGCGAGTAGAAACTCACTTTCAGAATTTAATTTTTCGACAACCGAAAGAATTAAGTCATCAAAATCAGTAAAACCTCGTTCGAGCAGTTCAGTTTGATATTTTTCGTAAAAATCAGCGAGTTCGAAATTCTTCGCGAGCTGTCTTTCTTTTTGAAGAATTTTACCGAACGGTTTTTTTGTCCGCGGATTGATCCGCTCGGAATTTGAGAGTTCAGTTTTTTCATTTTCGAGAATTTCGAGAAATTTCTGCGACGCAATCCCCTCTCGCTTCAAATCAGAAAGTGCGCGTGAAAGATCGCGAAGATAAAGATCAGGCGCACGCAGTGGCGCGAGCAATGGAAAATTTCCGTTCGAAAGAATTTCGCGAAAAATCTGAATTTGCCGGAGTTCGTCGATTTGAATTCGCTCGCGAGTAGTCGCGAACTCAGAAGGAAAAGTGGAGTGCAACCGCGCACAAAAAGCGTGAAATGTAAACGCGGAAATTCCGAACGCATCACTGCCGATAACTGAAGCCAGCCGTTTTTTCAGCGCAATCGCACCAGATTCGGTGAAAGTGAGTGCAAGTAAATTATGAGGTCGCGCGTGGGTTTTTGCGAGAATGTTTGCAAGACGAAGCGCGAGCGTCTGTGTTTTACCTGTACCCGGACCAGCAACGACAAGCAGCGGACCCTCAATATTTTCCGCCGCCTCCCGCTGCGCAGGATTCAATTTTTCGAATTCGAGTTGGAATTTTTCTTTAAAATTCACTAAGCAATTTTAGCAAAAGGTTTTCTAAAAATTTCTCAAAATCCTAAAACCCAAATTTTCGAATTTGGAAATTGGAAATTATGATTTGGAAATTTGGAATATGGAGATTTTTGGTTTGAGTAAATAATTTATATTTTGCAGTTGGGAGTTTCCATAGCTAGTTTATTCTGAAATTTCGTAGCTGTACTACCAGAAACAAACCCCACTGGTCTTTCGGGCATCCCCCTTTATCAGGGGGGAAAGTGGACAGTACAAAAGTGAACAAAAGGGCAGCGAAGCACCTGAATTATGGAAGATGTTAGAGCTAGGGGTTTTTCATGGACAGCAGGGAGTTTTTTTTGAAAGTAAAATAAACTTTATTCTTTATTCTTTATCCTTTATTCTTTTTGTATGAACATCCTCCTCCTCGGTATGCCTGGCAGCGGAAAAACGAAAGTTGGGAAACTACTCGCGAAAGAATTACAACGTGAGTTTGTCGATATCGATGAATTTATTTTTGAAAAAACAGGGAAAGATTCGGCTGAACATTTGAAAGAATTGGGCGATGCAGAATTTTTGAAATTTGAAGCAGGGCTCGTGAAAAAAATTAAAACAGTTGATGCGGTGATCGCCGCGAGCGGTAGTGTGCCGCTCGTCGCGGAGGGAATTGAGCATTTGAAAAAAAATGCTTTCGTAATCTGGCTGAAACCTTCCCTGAAAATTATCAAGGAACGGATAGGAAAGCGGAGCGATGGAATTTCGAGAATTGTGGGCGCGCAAACAAAAACTCTCGCGGAAATTTGGGAGTGGCGGAAAAAAGCTTATCAATTCCATCATCACGCCATTCTCGATATTGAAACCGAAATTCCCACAGAAGAGGTGGTGGAGCAAGTTTTGAAAATTTTGAAGGAAAATGCGATCGTCTAAAAATAGAAGAGTCGAATCTGAAATCAAATTTTTTTGTAAACGAAAATTGCACCCGCTTTACCTTCCTTTTCGTATTTTTTGTGAAGTTTAAAATTCGGCAGAGAAAAACTCGCACTTATCACTCGCGCGCCGCGCTTTAATTCTTTTTTAAATTTCGGCGATAACTTTTTCATCACTTCTGGAAGAAGATAGCAAAAAACAACATCCGCCTTTTTCAAATCCGCGTTAAAAAAATTACGACGGTAAATTTTGGATTTCGCGCGATGGAGAATCCGATTAATTTGCGCGAGCAGCCACACAAAAATCGAAATTTCGTAACCCTCCGCTTTCGCATGAAATTTCTTTTCCGCTAGAAAAATAATTCTCCCATCCCCACAGCCGAGATCAATTACGCGCTCATTTCTTTTGATTTTCGCCACTCGCAACATCTTTTCGATCGTATCGCGATTCGAAGGAACAAATGGTGAACGAAAAAATCCTGCGACGAAAAAATAAAAAAGCGCGAGAAGAAGGAGAATTCCGAGAAGCGCAGCAAAATCAATTAAGTTCACGCGAGCATTTTAACGGATTCGCTTCGGGATAAAGTTTCTTTTAAAATCACGCGGATGCTGAACTCAATTCAAGAAGCAATTCGCGAAATTAAAAAAGGGAAACCTGTAATCGTGGTGGATGATGAGAATCGCGAAAATGAGGGTGATCTCGTTGTCGCTGCGGAAAAAACCACACCGGCAATTATCAATTTTTTTGCAAAAGAGGGGCGTGGTTTGATTTGCACTCCCGTCGCAAAGGAAATCGCGGAGCGACTGAATTTCCCGCCGATGAACGTAAATTGCGAAAATCCTGAGGGCTGCAATTTTGCAATTTCGTGTGATTTAAAAAAAGGAATCGCAAGTGGAATTTCCGCTTCCGACCGCGCGAAAACGATCCGCCACATCGTGAATAAAAAAGCAAAAACGTCTGATTTCGTACGACCAGGTCATGTTTTTCCACTCCGCGCAAAAGAAGGTGGCGTACTCATCCGCGCCGGTCATACCGAAGCAGCAGTCGATCTCGCACGACTCGCGGGACTGCAGCCAGTAGGAACAATCTGTGAAATTATGAAAGATGATGGCACGATGGCGCGCTTTTCTGATTTGCGGAAATTCGCGAAGAAATGGAAGTTGAAATTAATCTCGATTGAAGACTTGATTGCCTTCCGACTGCAGCGGGAAAAATTTGTCGAACGAGTGGCAGAGGCCGCACTACCAACGGCATTCGGAGAGTTTCGAATTTTCGCGTACCGGAATTTACTGAATCCGGCAGAGGAGCATCTCGCACTCGTTCATGGAAATATTAAAAATAAGAAAAATGTGCTTGTCCGCGTGCATTCGGAATGTCTGACCTCTGACGCTTTCCACTCGCTCCGTTGCGACTGTCGCGAGCAAAAAGAGGTGGCGTTGAAAAAAATTGCGAAAGCAGGCGGAGTATTGCTTTTTATGAAACAGGAAGGACGCGGAATCGGGCTTTGTAATAAAATTCGTGCGTACGAACTTCAAGATTCCGGCGTGGATACGGTCGAGGCGAATTTGAAATTAGGATTCGGAGCAGACGAGAGAAATTACGGAATCGGCGCACAAATTCTCGCCGATCTCGGACTCACTTCGATCAAACTTCTCACGAATAACCCAAAAAAACTCGCAGGAATCGAGGGCTACGGACTGAAAGTGGTGAAAAGAATTCCACTCGAAACGGAACCAACCGCGCGAAACTGGAAATATCTCGCGGCGAAAAAAAAGAAGCTCGGTCATCAATTGAAAAATGTTTGAAAATGAAAAATTGGTACGGTCTATGCGACGCACAATTGAGCTTGCCAAAAAAGCCATAAATCCGAGCCCAAATCCGCGTGTTGGCTGCGTGATTTTGAAAAATGGAAAAATCGTCGGCGAGGGTTTTCATAAAAAAGCGGGCGAACCGCACGCAGAAATTCTCGCACTCCGGAAAGCCGGAAAGCAAGCACGCGGCGGAGAGCTTTTCGTAAATCTCGAACCGTGCCACCACTTCGGTCGAACTCCGCCATGCTCGCGGGAAATTTTGAAAGCCGGTATTCGAAAAGTTTTCATCGGAATGCCTGATCAAACAACAGCCGGCGGCGGTGCAAAATTTTTGGCGGCGAATGGAGTGACAGTAAATGTGGGAATCTGCGAAGAAAAGTGTCATGAACTGAATCAAATTTGGTTGAAGAATACGCATGAACAATTGCCGTTCATCGCGCTCAAACTCGCGCTTGATTCGAATGAAGGAACGATCCCACCAGCCGGACGAAAATGGATTACCGGAAATTCAGCGAGAAGAAAAGTGATGCGACTACGACGGAGTTTCGATGCAATCGCGGTCGGAGTGAATACGATTTCGAAAGACGATCCGCGACTCACTGTCCGCGGTTTGAAAATCGATAAGCAACCAATTCGGATTATTTTTGATCCGAACTTGCGGACGCCGAAATCAGCGAAAGTTTTGCGGGAGGCGGGAACGATTTTGGTTTCACGGAAAGCGGTGAAATTTCCAAATGTGCAAAACTTGGCAGTACGAAATTTCAATCTCGAAATAATTTTACGGAAACTTTTTAAACTCGGAATCAGCTCAATTTTTTTAGAAGGGGGTGAGACAACCGCGCGGAAATTTCTAGCGGAGAAATTTGTTAATCATGTTTTTATTTTTCAGAATCACGCAAAAAAAACTCCACCGAAAGTTTGTGGACTAAAACTACCACTGCAAAAAGTCAGTAAATTCGACAACGATACATTTTTCGAGGGAGTGTTGAAAAAATATTAGACGACATCAACAACAATCTTCATGCACGAAAATAGTTTTTGTGGAAAACTAAATCCTCACCGCCTCTTTCAAATATTTCTCCGGAATATCATCTATTCGCATCTTCTCGAGCGGAAGGAAATCAAGTGGATTTTTGTGTTCCCCATTTTCAATCACCTCGAAATGTAAATGTGCACCTGTGGTGATATAGCCCGCACCGCGCGTACCTGGAATCCCGCCAGAAAGTCCAATAAGATCACCCGCCCGCACCGTCTCTCCTTCCTCCACAAGAATTTTCGAAATGTGCCCGTACGAAGTAGCCAACCCGCCTGAATGCGCGATCGTAATATATGAGTAACCCATTCCGTTATCTTTCGCTTTGTAAATAATACCCGGCGCGGCAGCTACCACCCGCGAATTTTGTGGCAGTCGAAAATCAATCGCGTAGTGAGGAATTCCAAAACGTTGCTGATAGCTCGAATCCAAAAAATACGCAGTAATCCCCCGCGCAGGATTCGCCGGCCACAGTGTCCGCGGAATACGATTCGGAAAAATCACACCGGAAATCCCCGCAATCGACTGATCTTCCAAAAGTTTTTGGAATTCATCCTCACCCAAATCTTCGCGAAGCGTTTTGAGCTGGCTGTCGATTACCCCGAGCTGCAATTTCAATTCTTGAATTTCCGTAAGCGCCTCCGCCTGCTGCTTACGACTGTCTTCAACTAATTCTCGATATTTCGCTTCCTGTCCGCGAGTTTGCTCAAGTAATTTTTGTTTCGCTGTACGCATTTCTTCGAGTCCGTCC
Source organism: Candidatus Altimarinota bacterium (assembly GCA_023142645.1). Classification (GTDB taxonomy): domain Bacteria; phylum Patescibacteriota; class Gracilibacteria; order JAHISY01; family JAHISY01; genus JAHISY01. The sequence continues at coordinate 7,996 of JAGLJE010000085.1, forward strand.
GTACGATTGATGATTTCCTGTTGCAACAACATTAACCTTCCACGCTGCGCGAGCAATATACTCTTTACCTTCTCGTATTCTTTTTGTTTCTCTTGTAAATCACGAATTAAGCTTGCACTCACCTTTTGAAAAATGTCGAGATAAGCTTTCTTTGTTTCTACATCCGCAAGCGATTCATCGGTAAATAAAAATTTAAGAGTAGAAATTTCCCCTGTTTCCCAATCGGTGTACTGCATCATCTCTAGGTAGGCGACACGCATGAATTCATTCAGCAAATCACGCGAGCGGGCGAGCTCTACCTCACGCATCTCCGCTGATTCTTCAAAATCGGCAAGCTCAAGTTGCACCGCTTTCGTATCTTTTTGTAACTCCGTAAGATTCACTTTTTCGCGTGCGATATTTTTATCAAAAACTCTTAGCTGCTCATTCAGTGTGTTGATCTGCGCTTCAAGTGGCGGAAGTTTTTCTTCGATAATCTGCTGAGCTTGACCTTGGGAGTTAAGATAAATTTTAAATTTATCATCGATCTCACTGCGGATGAAAAAAAGCGCGTCTACTGTTTTTCCCGCGCGTTCGAAAAGACCACCCCTCTGCACCGCTGCAAAAGTGGTAGTGGCAGCAAAAACCAAAAAAACAAGTGCGAAAGAAAATAATTTTAGAGTTTTCAAGTCTTGAATTTTAAATTTTTAAATTCTTTCTTCTATCAACTACCAGCCACCAACTATTCACTGTCAATTATTCCGTCTTCCGAATTTTGATGACGCGCGTGCGAATGTTGTCGAGCTTCGGAATTTCGAGAATCAAAACATTTTTCTTGAAAGTCGCTTTTGCTTTTTTGGAATTCACCATCTCGGGCAAAACGATCGAGCGACTGAACGGTCCGAAATAACATTCTTGGACGAGGTACTCGCTTGATTCATCCTCAGAAATCGGTAGCTGCCGCTCCCCATCAATGATCACTACATCCTCGGTAATCTCGATACGCACATCATCGGGCTCGACCCCCGCGAGCGGAGCAACGATGATTAATTTGTCATTCGTTTCACGAATGTCGACCGCGAGTTGCGCGATCTCGGAATCTTCGGAAGGTTGAACTTCCGCGGGAACCTTTTTTAACGAACCTGCTGAAACCTTCGCCGAGCGTTTCAAGTTTGTAGCGAGGTTTCCAATTCCGATCGGTTTGGGGTCAAAAGACATATCTTGATTTTAAAATTAAAATTTAGAATTTAAAATTTTAATCGCTAGATTTTTTCACATTTCGGGTTCTCAACTCCCCTCCCTTAATCCCTTTCCACCTACCGCACGACAAATCCCCCTCCCAGCAAATCTTCTCTATCTCGCAAGTCGGACCAGCAAATTTAAAAATATTCGGAGCAACCGGCTTCACGAGTTTCAACATTTCAACGGCCAACGAACGAATTTCAGACTGCGCGCGGAGACAAAGACGATGTTCGAAAAAATTTAGTAACGAACGCGCATTCATCGTGAAAATGATATTCGTGGCAGTACCCTGCGGCGTGAGATAACGCATATCTTCGTATTTGAAACTGAGTTTCTCTAATTCGCTAATTGTTTTTTCTAAACTCTTTTTAAATTTTTCGACAAGCTCTCGAGCTTTTTCGTTTTCTTGAATTTTTGGAGGAACGATAAAATTTGTATGAGTTTTGTTGTACCTACCTGATTTGATCGAATAACTCGCAATCCGATGCCGCACGAGCTGAGTTTCAGTAATGCGCGAAACTCCCTCAACCGCGAATGTGAAACTTGCATGTTCAATCGTCGAGAGGTGTCCGGAATTCATCACGATATCGATCAGCCGCTCGCGCTTTTCAGAAGAAATTTCTTCCTTCAGCTCCTCGCCACTTTTCGCGGAATAACACTGATTGATCGCCGCCGCGACGATGGCTTCCGGATCGAGAGTGTGAGAGATGAGGACTACTTTCATTTTTTACGATAAGTTTTTTTTAATAATTTCCCGAGACTGC
>JAGLJE010000086.1 GCA_023142645.1 Candidatus Altimarinota bacterium
TCATGAATCACTACCGCCGCAACCCCGATTTTCGCTTGATCACCGACTTTCACCGGTCCGAGAATTTTGGCGCCCGTACCAATAACAACTTTGTTGCCAATCGTCGGATGCCGCTTCGCTTTTCCATTCGCCTTCCACCAACCGAGCGCGCCGAGAGTTACATCATGGTAAATCATCACATCATCACCAATTTTCACAGTTTCACCAATCACCACGCCATAACCATGATCGATGAAAAATCTTTTACCAATTTGTGCTCCGGGATGAATTTCGATTCCCGTGAGAATCCGCGCAATTTGTGAAAGCAGGCGAGGAATGAATGGGATTCCAATTTTGAAAAGCGGATGCGCAACACGGTGAAAAATGAGTGCCCACATTCCGGGATACAGCAAAATTTCGAGTGGACGGAACCCACCCCGCAACGCGGGATCTTTTTTAATCGCTGTGGAAATCCAATCGAACATAAAAGTCAGCAACCACATACCTCAACGGGAAATCTAGCTTTTGTAGTTTGCGAAAAGAATTTTACTATAAAAACAAACCGTCAGCTGCCGACTAAAAACTGCAGATTTTTTCAACCTAAAATATTCAACCGCTCCTCGATTTTTTTAACCTTCTCTTCAACATCCTTCAGTTTTGCGCGCTCTGCCTCAACAACATTTTTTGGCGCACGTGCGGCAAAATCCTTGTTTTTCAATTTTTTCGAAATAACCATGAAATAACTCTGCGCTTCTTTCAAATCTACACGCAATCTTTTTTTCTCCATTTTCGGATCAAGTAATTTCGCGACTGGAAAATAAATTTCAATCTCTGCCTCAATTTTCGCGACGGCATTCTCCACTTTTTTCCCACTTTTTTTCACAACGAAAGAATTCAAACGTGCGAGTTTTTTAATTTCTTTCGCCTGTCCTTTCACAAATTTTTCAAACTTACCGACATATGCGATCGCAGCAATCTTACGCGCCGGCGGAACATTCATCTCGCTGCGAACAGAACGAATCGCGGAAATAATCGCGAGTGTGATCTTCATTTCCGCTTCAACCTTCGAACTAATTCTAGTCTTCGCTGGCTTCGGATATTTTTCGAGCGCGAGCAGTTTCGGTTTTGCTTTCGAAGATTTTTTTGACAGAAAAAAGTTTTCCCACAATTTTTCCGAAACAAACGGAATGAAGGGGTGCGACAATTTCAAAATTTGCGCTAGCGTGTGTGCGAGAATTTTTTTATTCGGCTTCTCTTTTGTCAATTCTAAATACCAATCGCAAAAATCGTGCCACACAAAATCCTGAATTTTACCAGCAGCCTCCGCAAACGCGTATTTTTCGAAAGCGCGATTCACCTCATCAATTAGCCGATTCAATTTCGAAAGAATCCAACGATCGGGCAAACTTAGCGGAGTTGGATTTTTCGGAATTTCAAATTTCTCGCCGAGCACACCGAAAGCGTACCGCGAGGCATTCCAAAGTTTATTCACAAAATTCCGTTGCCCAACTACTCTCGTCTCAGAAAATTTCAAATCTGTACCGGGTGTCGACCCTACGACGAGCGAAAGACGGAGCGCATCCGTCCCGTATTTTTCAATCATCTCGAGCGGATCAATACCGTTACCTAAACTTTTCGTCATTTTTCGTCCCAACTCATCACGAACAAGACCATGAAGATAAACAGT
>JAGLJE010000087.1 GCA_023142645.1 Candidatus Altimarinota bacterium
CTTGAAAGTGATGAAGTGTGGGCGGATGAACACACTTTTATTATTTCTGAAGGATTTTCGGGATTAGTAAAACAGACCATCGAAACTCGTTTTAGTCGTGGGAGCGCGATTCCGATTTTCTCGTACGTCATTTTCCAATAAAATTCCGCCTCCTATTTTTCTGATTTCAAATGTTAAACTCGTGCGTGATGAAACTTACGCTTTTTTCCGATGGGGCGGCACGCGGTAATCCCGGTCCCGCTGCGGCTGGTGCGATTATCCAAAATTTAAAAAAGGAAAAAGTAGCTGCGATTTCGAAATTTCTTGGTAAAGCCACCAATAATCAAGCCGAGTATGCGGCGGTAATTTTAGGACTAAAAAAAGCGCTCGAATTCAATCCAACCGAGGTTGAAATTTTTCTTGATTCGAAGCTCGTGGTGGAACAGCTTGCCGGACGGTGGAAAATCAAAGACTTGAAACTGAAAGAACTAGCTGAAAAAACCCACGCGCTTCTTGTGAAATTTCAAAGATGGGAAATTGCTCATATTCCGCGTGCGCAAAACAAAAAAGCGGACTCACTTGCGAATCAGATTCTAGATACTTACGGATTTAAGAAGCAGCCGGTTTTTTGGCGGAACTGATTTTTGCGAGTTTTGCCACTCCCGATTTTCTTCGCGCCGCCGTTTTTTTGTGAATTAAATTTCGCTTCGCAGCTTTATCGATTGCTTTGTAGGCGGTTTTCACCGCCTCTGAAATTTTTTCGGTAACACCACTTTTCGCGAGTTTTTCTATAATTTTTATCGAGGTGTGCATTCTTTCTTTCCGAATGCGATTGCGTGCGGTTTTTTTCTTATCTTTTCGTATTTCGCTAATGGCAGATTTGATGAGAGGCATCGAATTTAAATTTATGATTATCAAAGATTTAAGAGCTGGTGGATTTTACACTCGAAAAAAAGTTTGGGCAAGTTAACTCCAAATTACTAATTTTATTTTCTCATCGTAAATTGCGCGTAACATCCGCAGTGTATTTGCGCGGGTTTTATCTAGTTTCACCACCACGATTTTTGTTTCATTATCCCCGATTTTTTCCGCATCCTGTGGTAACTCCACCGCCTTGATTCCAAGATTCAGCTCCTTTCGTAATTTTGTTACATCCACATCAGCGCCTGCGAGTACGGCATGCTTTGTTTTTTTCACGAGTTTTTTTAGGAAATTTATCTCATCTTTTTTCGAGTTCCGGAAAATCACCACTGTTTTTGTTTTCAGAATTTTCTCTGTTTCTCGCACTGAGTTAACTTTTCCGCCGAAATACGAACTTAAAATAATCCATCCGATTGCAAGTAAAATTCCGCCTGTCGCTGCTGCTATGAGAGTTTCCGCCGAATTTCCGCGTGAAATACTGCTGCTCTCTCCGTGGAGAGTGGTAAAAAATTTGAATTTTGAACGTAAATTGTACTTCTCAATCTCATCGCTCAAAACTTGTTTCGTCGCTGCAGAAACAATGTCCCGCTTGCTGTTTTCGCTGTATTTTGCCTCAAGTAAAAAATTCTGTTTCGCTTGAGGTGAAGCGGAAAGCGTGACCAGTGTTCCCGAGATTCCGCTCACTTTTTCCGCGAGAGTGGGGGAGCGTAGCCAGCCTGCTACCGTTTTAGCGAAGTCGTCAGCGAGTTTCGTTGTGTCGAAACTTCTTTCGCTCATACTTTCCTCACTCACTCCTGCCGAAAAAAGCAGTGTGAGTTTTTCTTCCGGTGGCTGTAAAAAATACACTGTCGTTGCCGCAAGAGTAGTAACTACCACAATTAGAAATATCGTTAACCATTGTCTTCCTATGAGGCTCAGAAAAGATTGAAAATCCATTTTCAAAAAATTAAAGCGGAGGAAGTTTAACAGAAAAGGTTTCTCTCGAGAATCTTTCTTTTTAGAAAATGCCAAAAACGGAGAAGGGAGAGGTAAGAAAAAAACAATAGGTAAATTGCTTTCCATCTCATTTTTTGCTAAAATTCAGGAAAATCAATTCTAAAATTAACCCAAAAAAAATGAGTAACCTTTCGAAAATTGCCCTCATTAAAGAGATGATTGATTCTGCGGAATCTTCTCTTCGTGGTGCGAAGCAACTGCTTTCCGAATTTACCGGAAACGGGGATTCTAGCAGTATTCGCTCGAATCTTTCGCGCGACGCGAGTAAGCTCAGCGCGATGATTAGCGAGGGAGGTAAAATTGTGGAGGGAGTGTTCGATGGAAAATCCATGATTGGATCAGATAAAAAGGAGTATCCGATTCCGGCGAATTACGCTTCGAAATCAAAACTTGTTCCAGGTGATGTGATGAAGCTCACTGTCGGCGGAGATGGAGGTTTCACCTATAAGCAAATTGGACCGGTCGAAAGAAAAAGGGTAGTGGGACCATTGACGAGCGAGGATGGGCAGTACAAAGTTATTGCTGCTGGCAAAGCCTATAAAGTTTTGCTTGCCTCGGTTACTTTTTATCGTGCGGAACCGGGAGATGAGGTGGTATTGCTTGTACCCGCGATTGGTGACAGCGAGTGGGGAGCGATTGATAATGTAATTCCGAAAATTCAGGCAGAGATAGATGCAGAGGAAAAGATTATCGAGGAATCAAAAAAAACCGCGAACGGAGTTGACCCAGAAGAAGATTCATTTGTAATTTCGGAAGATTCAGATGAAAAAAAAGAAAAGCCAAAAAAGAAAAGCGGAAGGAAAAAGAAAGAGGAGAAAGAGGAGAAAGAAGACTAGGGATTAAGTTTTTGGATTTGCATCGTCTGTTGGCGGGTGGGTCCGCGATTTTTTATTTGCTATTCAAAACTCTTCGTACGAGATTTACCATCTCGCCGACATGACTGAAGATGTAATCAGCGCGAGCTTTTTTAAATTCTTCCCGCGAGCAAACCCCGGTGAGTACTCCTACGAAAATCGCTTCTGCTGATTTCGCCGACTGTAAATCAAGTAGTGAATCACCAACAAAAATAATTTCTCGCGGTTTGATTTCTAACTTTTTACACGCGAGAAGAATCGGTTCGGGGTGGGGCTTAGGATTTTTCACATCCCAGCCGCCAACCATTACATCGAAAAATTTTCCAATTTTAAGTTCAGCCGAAAGCGGTTTGACGAGTTCACGTTGTTTCGTGCTTACGATTCCAAGTTTGAGATTTTGCGATTTTAAAAATTCGAGAGTGGGAATCACCTCTTTCATTAGCTGAATGTGTTCAGCGGTGTGCCGCGCGTTTTCCTTTGCATGGAAGCTTTCGGAGAGATATTCGATGTTGTCAAGATTCGTGAGTTTCCGAAAAATTTGGTCAAGCGGTTCACCAATTAGCCGCCGAATTTTTTTCGGATCGGCGGGAGGAAAATTTTGTTCTGCCAAAACTTCTTCAAAAAGGCTGACGAGAACACTGACGGAGTGAACGAGTGTCCCATCGAAATCGAAGAGGATTGCCTTTAATTTCACAAGCTTCTTTTTAAATTGAGGGAGGTTTTTTCGCAAGTTTGATTTTTATCAAAAAAAATTTAAAATCTCCCATCTGTACTTCGAAATATTCATCTAAAAAGTCAAGCCAAAAGGTTGGAAAAAAGGAGGAAGGCACAACTAAAATTTCAAAGGAAGTGTGCATATCCAAAACTTAGTGCTTCACACGACATTCACCCACAATTTATGCTTCGAACGAGAGCTAGTCTCGCTGCTCGTAGAAATCGGATTAGCAAGCTGAAACAGCAGCGTCTGGGATATCCCCGTCGTAAGATCGCAGTGCAATCTTTGTTGCTCGCGGTGGTGGTGTTACTTCTGCCGATTTTTTTGCCGAGCGGAGTGGTGGCTGAGTTGGCTGACGAAGAGCTCGATGGGATGATGCTTGCAATTGATTCTCCAATTTTTACCCTCGATTACCTTGCGGTTACGGAGGATGGGTTTCTCATTAAAAATACAGGACAGAGTTGCGAGATTGATAATTCCGATCTCGCCGATCTTATCGAATACACGGTGGAGGAAGGGGATGTGCTTTCTTCGATTGCACGGAGATTTGGAGTATCGATGGATACGATTATTTGGGAGAATAAAATTACGAATCCGCATCAGCTGAGGCCGGGCACACAACTCGCTATCCTTCCGGTATCGGGGATTACTCATGAGGTGAAGGAAGATGATTCGATTACCAAGATTGCTAAGAAATATGGGATTGATTCGGAAAAACTTTACAAACAAAATCAACTAGAAAGCGAAACGAAATTGATTGCCGGCACGAAGCTTATTATCCCGGGAGGTAAGAAAACAGTTTCTGCAGGGAATGGGAATTATCTCGCATCGCGCTCGCCGGGAACTTACGCTAGTTATAAACCGCCGGTGGCGATCGACGGAGCGATTATCATTACCAATGGTGCGAAAGATAAAGATGGTAAGTGGATGGTGAAGCCGACGATTGGGAAATACACCACTTATTTTGGCGGGAGGAAGGGTCATTGGGCGGTTGATATTGCCGACAGAAGCAAGCCTCCGATTGTGGCGGCAGCGGATGGCACAGTGGTGAAATCACAATGTGGTTGGAATGGCGGATATGGTTGCGTAATCGTGCTTGACCATGGTGATGGTTTCCAAACGCTTTACGCACATCTTTCAGAATTAGCTGTGGGAGTGGGAGATTCCGTACAACAGAATTCATCAATTGGTACGATGGGAAACACTGGTCGCGTGTGGGGTACGACAGGTATCCATCTTCATTTCGAAGTTGTGGACAATGGAGTAAAGAAGAATCCACTGGCGTATTATTCAGAATAAAGGAAAAAGGATTAAGTGGAGCTATAGATGAGAATAGAAACTAGGAGTGGTGATGTTTTTGATTTCTAGTCTTCGTTTTTTTGCAGAGATGGAAATATGAGTCTTTGATCTTCAGGTCTCCTTTTATGAAAGAAAGGTTTTTTTACTCTTTAAGTTACGGTGGACAAAGTTGTGGTTTTTTTTAATTCTTCCTCCTCACTAACTCCCACATCTCCGGAGTAATTGCTCGTGTCAAAATTAACACTGCTCCGTAAATGATTCCTCCTACCGGAATTAGCAACAGCAGACTTTTATTTCCACCGAAGAGATTGAAAAAATGCGGCTGTAGATACCAAACTGAAATACCCATTCCTGTTGCTGCGATTCCTGCTTTCATCGCAGTTTTTAAATTAAAACTCACTGCTATCATTCTCCGTAAAATGAAGAAACCGAGAATGCAAACGAAAATTTGACTTGCGACGCTTGTCGCCGCCGCACCGCGAAAACCCCAAGTTGGAATTACTAAAAGATTACCCACGAGATTAAAAACAACCGCCGCTGCATTCACATACATCAATTTCACCTGCTGATTTCCCGCGAGAAGAGTGAAACCGAATAAATTGCCGAGGTATGCGAAAAGCATCGCGACTAACAAAATTTGCAGCGCAATATCTGAACCGTAAAAGTTCTGCGTGAGATTCGATAAAAATTCCGGTGAAGAAACAAACGCGATAATCGGGAAAGCGAGCGTAATCCCGCCGACTACGATTGGCAGTCCGATTAAAATTAAAAAATCGAAAGCGTATTGCAAGAGTTGTTTTAGTTTTTCGCGGTTATCTTGGAAAAGGCGAGTGATTGTGGGTAGCGCGGAATTTAAAAAGAAAATTGAAACGACAGCGAGGTTTTCCAAAATCCGCGCTGCTACTCCGTAAATTCCAACCTCTTCCTGACTTCTCAACAGCGAAAGGAGAATCACATCGATTCGCACATAAATCGT
>JAGLJE010000088.1 GCA_023142645.1 Candidatus Altimarinota bacterium
CGCGAGTGGCGGTTCGAATGGTTTCCTTATCCTCCCGTCCCGGTTCGCGAAGATGAACATGCATGTCGACGAGTCCGGCAGAGACTAGCTTTCCTTTCGCGTTAATCACAATATCAGCTTTCGACTGATTAAGATTGTCCTTGATTTTCGAAATTTTTCCGTCGCGGATGAAAATGTCAGCGATATGCGTTGGATTCCGCTGGTTTAGCGGATTCACCACCTTGCCGTTTTTGATGAGGATTGTTTTCATTTCCACGGATTAATTTTTTTCTTCGGATTCGTAATTAACAACCAAGCTAATGCCATTCGTACTGGCAAACTATTTTCGACCATTTTTTGAACAAGACAATTTGGCGATTCCAAAACTTCCGTTCGGATGTCGAATTCTCGGATAACCGGACCAGCGTGAAGAATCACCGCATCTTTTTTCGCGAGAGCCACGCGTGCAGGATTGAGACAATAATTTTTGGAGTACTCCCGCCCCGTCGCCACGAATTTCCCCGCCGCACGCTCAGTTTGCAGTCGAATCGCGTGAATCGCATCCACTCCTTCGAGAGCCTTTTTAATTTCGTAAAAAACCTCTACTCCGAACTTTTCAACATCTTTCGGAATCAAAGTCGCAGGCGCAACGAGACGAAGCTCATAGCCCAGTTTTTTGTACAATCGAACTTGCGAGCCGAACACGCGTGAGTGGAGCGCGTCACCTACGAAAAGATATTTCAACTTCCGCTGCCCAAACCGTTCGCGAAGCGTAAAAGCTTCGAGGAGAGCCTGTGTTGGATGTTCGTGCCAACCGTCACCGGCATTCACAATAGGAGCACAAACAAGCTTCGAAAGTTGAAATGGAGTACCTGCATTCGAGTCACGGATGACGAGCAAATTAGAATTCAGTGCATCAAGAGTCCGCGCGGAGTCGCCGATGGTTTCGCCTTTTCGACCGCTCGATGAGCTACCCGAAATGTTGATGACATCCGCACTTAGATGTTTGCCGGCTAGCTCGAAACTCGCTCGCGTACGCGTGGAGTTTTCGTTGAAAAAGTTGATAATCGTTTTCCCACGCAATAAATCGCACTTTTTTTCTCCTTTTTCCAAGAATTTTTTAAATATTTCAGAAAGCGAAAAAAGCAACTTGATATCAGTTGAACTTAAATCATTGATCGAAACGAGATCGGAAACTGAAAGATTTTTCCCTCCGCGGGCTTTTTTTAAGTTCGTGAGAAGTTGCGCACTCTTCATTCGAGATGTGAGTTTAAATGAAAAACTCCTTTTTGGCAAATTTTACGCAAGCTAAAAATTTATGTTTTGTCCTCAAATTTATCAGACTGAAAATGGTTCAGCTACCGAAATTACCTAAATTCATCGCATTCTAATTATCTCAAAAAAAAAAAAAATGGATCACAATTGATTAGTTAAATTACTACTTCTTATTTTGTAAATATTTCCATCCCATACTTTTAAGTTTTTCCTTCGTATCATCACGCTCTTCTTTAATGGCTTCAACTTCTTCAGAGAAGGAAAGATATTGACGATATATCCCACCACCTTTGTCCTGTACGGTATAGGCCATTTTATCAAGCTCCTCAAGTTTGATGTCATATTTTTTTTTCAAATTTTTATATTTCGACTTTAATAAAATAAATAAACATGCCAACTCCTCTTTCGAACTTTTATATTGCGGTTTTAATAAATTTAAGAACTCTTTTTTTGAATTTTCAATTTCCAGCTGTTTCTGCTTTTCCAAACGCGACAACTTCTCTTGTCTCTGCTTTTCCAAACGCAATAACTCCTTTTGTTTCCGCGCTTCAAAAAGTAACGATTCCTTTTCCGACAACCTCTTTTCTAAAATTTCAATTTCATTAATTTCATCTTCATTAATTTCAAAAGTGGTTAGACTGTCAAAGATTCTGAGAAATTTGTCGCGAAATTTGTCCCAAAGAGTTTCCGACTCGACTTCGCCGACCTTGTCGATTTCATCGACCTTAGAAACCAGTCGCCATTCACGCAAACTTGCGATTTTAGATTTCGGGAAAAGAAAAAGTTTTGGTATTTTGAAAAAAATAAGTAAAAGTAAGAAGACTCAAGTTTATTAAAAAAAATCGACGAAGTCAAGCTAGATTGAAATTTATTGTTCCCTAAACTTGGATAGAAAGATGTAAAGTTGCATCCTACTCTTCTTTTTAATGTTTAAACCCTCTCACGCCACTGAAAACCATCGCGATATTCGCCGCATCTGCCGCTCGAATTGATTCTGAATCGCGAATAGAACCGCCCGGCTGAATGATTGCTGTAATTCCCGCTCTAGCCGCTGCCTCCACTCCATCG
>JAGLJE010000089.1 GCA_023142645.1 Candidatus Altimarinota bacterium
ATTTATTGAAGCCGTAACCGGCGAAAGGTTCGATTACTGCGAAAAGTTTTTCAGCCTCCTGTTTTGTGTGACCTTTTTTAATTGCGCCATCAATGAATAATTTTCGCTGTTCGTTCAAAAGTTTCGGAATTTTTTTTGCCACCGCCTTTATCATCAGATATCCCTGTCCGAGCGAGAATCCCGCAAAAGCTTGCGCAATCTGCTGAACCTGCTCTTGATAAACCGCGATTCCATGAGTCTCGCGAAGGAACTCTTCGAGAATCGGATACGGGTAGCGAACTGTTTTTGGATCATTTTTACCGCGAATGTAGGTAGGAATATTTTCCATCGGACCGGGACGAAAAAGCGCGACCATTGCGATCAAATCTTCGAATTGCGTTGGCTGTAGATCTTTTAAATACCGCCGCATCCCACTCGATTCGAACTGAAATACTCCTGTCGTCTCAGCTTTTTGAAAAAGTTCGAAAGTTTTTTTGTCATCCATCGGCAACGCGGAAATATCGATCTCAGTTTTGCGAGTACGGCGGATGATGTTCAAGCATTTTTGAATAATCGTGAGATTCCTCAGCCCGAGAAAATCCATTTTTAGCAGACCAATATCGTCAATCGGATGCATCGAAAATTGTGTGATAATCTCATCGCTGTCGCCTGGCGCAGTTTGTAGCGGCGTGTATTCCTGCAAACTCTTATCGGCAATCACGACGGCGCAGGCATGCACTCCTGCTTGCCGAATCACGCCTTCAAGCTTTTTGGCGATCGTCCAAATTTTTCTGAAAGGCTCATGCTCCACTGCTTCACGAAGTAGCGATTCAACTTCAAAAGCTTCATCGAGAGTAATTCCCGGTCGACTCGGGATGAGTTTCGTGAAATTATTCATTTCGGCAAACGACACGCCAAAAACTCGTCCGACATCTTTTACTGCGGCTTTTGCAGCGAGTGTACCAAAAGTGATGATTCGCGCAACATGATCGCGACCGTATTTTTCGGCGACATATTCTAGAACCTCGTCTCGCCGATTGTCGGCAAAATCGATATCAATATCGGGCATTGATACCCGTTCGGGATTGAGAAACCGTTCAAAAAGAAGACCGTAGCGGAGTGGATTCAAATCAGTGATGCCGAGCACATACGCGATGATGCTGCCCGCCGCTGATCCGCGACCTGGTCCGACGGTGATTCCCGCCTCTTTTGCATATTTTATGAAATCCCAAACAATGAGAAAATAACTTGCAAATCCCATTTTGTTGATTACTCCGAGTTCGTATTTCAGCCGCTCGATAATCTTTTTTTGCTCCTCTTTCGAAGACGGAATAATTTTCTTCTGTGAATTGCTAACTGCAAGTTGTTCACCTTTTTTTTCAATTTCACTTCCATCGACTCTCCTAAATTCTTCAGGTATCTCAATTCCAAATTTGCGGTTCAATCCCTCATAGCAAAGTTCTTTGAAATATTCTTCTGGTTTTTTTTGAAATGGTGTCGAATATGTTGGCAGTAGCCGCTTTCCAAGTGGAAGCTCAACTTTGCAGCGGTTTGCAATTTCGAGAGTGTTGGAAATCGCCTCGGGAGTATTTTTGAAGGCATTCTGCATCTCTTCCGGACTTTTCAGCGAAAAATCTTCACCTCGCATCGACATTCGGTTTTCTTCAGAAACGAGATTACCGGTCTGCACACAGAGAAGAACATCCTGCGCCTCGGTATCTTCGCGGCGAACATAGTGGCAATCGTTTGTCGCAATGAGCGGTACACGCAATTTTTTCGCAAGTTCGATAACCCTCTCGTTCGCGATTTTTTGTTCGGGAATCGAGGGATGATCTTGTAGTTCGAGATAAAAATTTTCCGCGCCGAAAAATTTCTGATATCGCTGAACCGCTTCCTCTGCTTCCTCGTAATTTTCGGAGAGTAGTTTTTGCGGAATCTCTCCTTGCAGACACGCTGACATTGCGATCAGTCCGCTGCCAAATTTTTCGAGTAATTCAAAATCCATCCGCGGTTTATAATAAAAGCCTTCCAAATTCGCTTTCGTGACAAGCTGCAGAATATTTTGATAACCCTCGAGATTCCGCGCGAGCAGCACAAGATGCCATGGTTTAACATCGACATTCGGTCTTTTTTGGAATCGACCAAAACGAGCAACATATGCTTCCACTCCGAGAATCGGCTGGATTCCGACTTCTTTCGCTTTTTTGTAAAAATCAATCAGACCATACGCGTTGCCATGATCAGTAATCGCAAGTGCGGACATTTTAAATTCTCGCGCG
>JAGLJE010000009.1 GCA_023142645.1 Candidatus Altimarinota bacterium
GAGATGCGGAAATTTCTCGCGAATTATTCGAAAGGTGAAGCGGGCGCGAAGAAACTGCGGGAAAAATTGGTGAGAGTGGAGAGTTTGGCGGAGATGGAGAAATTATTGAGAGGATTTATAAACTCAAATTAACCTTTTGTTTTTTAGTTCGTTTTTCCAAAAGCAGCCGCATCCTTTCTGCTGCAGAAGTTGTGGAACCGACTCTGTAGGCATCTTTTCCTGCAAAATAGATTCCCTTCTTACTGCCCTGTATCGCTAGATTAAGGCGTCCCATTATGCAATAATTTCCCGCTAGTGAGTCTCTCGCGTCGCCCTTTTTCCCGCAGTGTTTTAAACATTGCGTGACACATTCACGCGTCTTTACTACTTGTTTAAATAGCTCCAGCGCTTTTTCGTGAGATTTCAAATATGTTTCAATATCAATCAATTTACCTATTTTTAAGCCATCTTGTGTAAAGTCACTATCCAAAAAGTTTGCCCAAAATCCCGCAGGACTTAAAATAGTTTTTATACCGTCAGGATGAGCCTCACTGATAAGTGATTTATGCCAATCAGATGCTCCGCTTTCATGCGTATTTGCAAAGGCTGTTCCCGTCAATGTTCCGTCAAAACCAAAATCCTGAACTTTTTTTACATCATTATAATCGACAATTCCTCCCCCGAGGAGAACTCTTATTTCAGAGCGAAAAGGAGATGTTGCTATTTCTTCCGCCACAGTTTCTAACAAATATTCTTTTGCTTTTTCTGGGTCTTCTAAGTGCCTTGGATTTAGTAATCCAATATGAGCAGCCGCAGAGATAAGTTCTAGATAAAAAGTGTATTTATCGTCATTTGGAGGAATATATTTTGCCCTCTGCAGAAGGAGTAAATTAACCCTTAATGCTTTATATGTCGATGCTATCGGCACCATGATAGCGGCATCCCTATCGTTTCCGTAATGCTCTTGAATTTTTTTGAAAAGGTTTCTTTCAACACCAGCTCCCATAAACATCATCTCTGCGTTATGCATAACTTCATCATCTAAACAAAAATCATTAACGCCACGAGCTTCTGAAAGAATATTACCTGCAATAATACCTTTTCCTCCTGCTATTTCTTTCGCTTGTTTAAGCTCCTCTCTTCCCACCCTTAGATTTTCTTTTGAATATTTTTCAGATGATTGAATAATTTTTCCGCATATCCCTGTTAATCCGATGACACCAATTCCATTATTTTTTGCAATGTCACCTGTTAGCGGAGCAGTCGAGATACGAACAGCCATACCGCCACATCCTGCCGGTTCGACTTTTTTACCACGAAATTCGAAATAATCTAAATCAGTAGCTATTTTCTCCTCACCTATTTGAATTTGTCTTTCAATGCCCATTTTACGGCTTTTTAAAAAAATAAAACAAAGAAAATTACCCACTCTTTTGCGTCATTTTATCAAAATAAGTAAAATGTCTCTTCGGTCTACGGAATACAAATTGTTCAAAAAAATTACGCAGCCATCTGTAACCCAAAAAAAACTAAGGCTAATTGAAAAAAGCTAAAGATTAGCTAAAATACTGGTCGCTTATCGCGGGGTGGAGCAGTGGTAGCTCGTCGGGCTCATAACCCGAAGGTCGCGGGTTCAATTCCCGCCCCCGCAACCAAATCTCAAAAACAGCGGATTTACTAGTGGAGCAGTGGTATCCCACGTACGAGGAGTCTATAACCCGAAAGTCGTCCCGCCAAGCGGGACATTTGCAACCAATCTTCACTTCCGTTTTTTTCTATGTAATCCAGTTTTTACTTTTTCAAAAATTCATAAATTCGATTCGCGCTTTCCACTTTTCCGAGAGGCATAATATGTACTCCGTCCAGCCGATCTTTTAATTTTTCGAGAAGCTCAATCGCAATATCCGCTCCAGCTTGTCCTGAGCTTACCTGCGGTGAGCCTACCGAATCCGTCGAAGGGCAATCTGCTCTCAGTCTTTCAATTACCTCGTCGGGAATCGTGATCCCGTGAACTTTTTCGTTGAAATATTCTGCGACCTTCAGCGATTTCAGCGGCATAATTCCGAACAAGATTGGTATCTTAATCCCCGCCTCCTTCACTGCATCGAAAAATTTCTCAGCAGTAGCGAAATCGAAAACTGGCTGGGTCTGCGCGAATTGCGCACCCGCCGCCGTCTTTTCTTTCAGATATTCAATCTGATTTTCGAGCACTCCTTCGTTCGGATTCACCGCAACCGCGATTTGCAAATTCGTCGGAGATTTAATTTCCTGCCCCTCGAATTTCCTAGAATTCAACTCACTGATTAACTCAACCAAACCGGAAGCGCGAACCTCGAAAACATTTTTCTTTCCCGCATCGCCGGAAAGCGCGAGAATTCCATCCACTTTTAAATTCGCCGCTCCTAGTAATTTTTGCGCCAGCCCTAATTTCGTCGAATCGCGACAGGTGAGATGCGCGATTGTCGGAATGTTCGTCTCCTCACGAACGCGCGCAGCAAGCACAATTGGATCAATCGTAAGCCGCCCGAGAATCCCATCGGGGATATTGAACGCGTCCGCGTACAAACTTTTCGCCTCCTCGAGAATCGCGGAAACATCGCTCCCCGCAAGCGAGGAGAGTTCGACGGTGATGGGAAAATTCTGTAAATCCAACATAATTACGATAATAATTGTACATTGAACGTTGCCCATTGAACATTCACGTCCGAACCCAATTCATTCCCCCTAGATTTTTCGCCAAACCTTTCATCTCCAATAAACTGAGAATTGCGCTTGCCTCGCTCGCGGTGAAACCCGACTCGCGCGAAACTTCGTCCGCGTGAAGCGGAGTTTTTTTGAGAATTTTGATAATCGCCGCTTCCTCCTTTGAATCCGCAACCACTTCACGGACTTTTATTTTTTCCGGCAAATCGCGCAACTCGAGAGAGTCGATCACATCGTTTGAATTCAAAATCGGTTTGGCACCATCACGAATCAATCGATTCGGACCGGCTGAATTCTCGGAAAAAATCGAGCCGGGCACCGCGAAAACTTCGCGACCAAATTCATTCGCCAGCGCGGCGGTGATGAGTGAGCCCGATTTCTCCCGCCCTTCCGAAACGACTACGCCTTTCGAAAGCCCCGCAATGATTCGATTGCGAAGTGGAAAATTGTACGTGTTCGGCGAAGTCCCAGCGGGAAATTCCGAAATGATTGCCCCACCTTTTTTGAGAATATCCTCACCCAATTTTTGATTCCGTGGCGGATAAATCGCGTCGATACCATTGCCGAGCACCGCTACCGTCCGCCCTCCACAATCAAGCGCAGCTTGATGAGCTGCCGCATCAGCTCCGATTGCTAGTCCGGAAATTATGGAAATACCAGCCTGTGATAGTCCGCGCGTAATTTCTGTCGTGGCCTGTTTGCCGTAGCTCGTGAGAATGCGTGAACCGACGACGGCAATCGCGAAATCATCGACGGGCGTGGGAAATTCTCCGCGAACAAGTAAAACCGGTGGTGCGTCGTAAATTTCTTTCAAAAGTTTCGGATATTTTTTAGAGGTAATTGGCAAAACCTCCACACCAACTTTTTGTAATTTCTGGAGAATCTCATCAGGATCTGCTTTCTCTTTTTCGATGAAAATCTCAGTAACCGCCTTGAATTCGATCCCTGCCTCCTGCCACTCATGCCGTGAACTTTTCCAAATTCGCTCCGCATCGTTTTGGAAAAATTTCAGCAATCGCGCAAAACGAAGCGGTGTGATTTTTTCGAGCGAGTTGAGCGCGGCGAAATATTTTTGCATCCGCTTGATTTTAGACGAGAGAGAGGGAAAAATGCAGTCTTTATGAGAAAAGAAATTCCTCAAAATCCCGAGTTTGTCGCTGGTGGCGGTCGCTTTGCTATTCCGAGTGCTCTTGTCTTCGCGCTGAATAATCCGGGAATGCTCACCCGCACTTTGCTTTATCAACCAGAATACGTCGAAGCTGCCCGCCGTGGAAATTTCGACCACTTTTTTCCGCCGGATTGGCTAACTAAAATTTTTAATCTTTTCGCTCGAAGAAAAGTAGAAATTCCGGAGAACATGCATTTTTCAACAAACACAGATTTTGCAAAAATTGATCCAAAGGCAATAAAATATTTTTTCAGTGCGTACGGTGCACAAAAAACTCGTATGATTTTGGAAAAATTGAAGAAAAGTAATCCACGAGCTTTCGCTGACTGTCTCTTTCTTTGCGGATCAAAAGGAATTGAAATAGAAACCCGACAACTGATGCATAAAGTTGCAGGAGATGTTTTTCCAGATTTGAGTGAAAAAATCGCGGTGCTTGTTGGACCAGACATCGCAAAACATGTTTTTGAAAAAAAACCAGTCGTGGGCACGATCGCAGGACCTCTCAAAGTTACTGCTAAATTCGTGAAACTTCTTGAGGGTTCACCGATTTTGAGACCACACGAATCGAAAGAGATTTACGGACTTGATCTCGCTGGCGTCGTAAAAAATGTTCATTCAATTGCTTTTGGAATAGCGATCGGTCTCAAACTTCCGTCTTCTACAATTTGTGGATTAATGGAGAGTGCACTTCGTGAACTCAGTAGATTCGCAAAAGCTTACGGTTGCGATCAACTCGAAATCTGGAAAGGAATTTCTGGTGATTACGCTCTCGCTTGTTCCGGTGACACTCGTAATACGAAAGCTGGAATTAATTTAGTAAAAAAGGGAAAGCTACTCGAAAACGAACTCACTGAAGGAGTGCACTCACTGCCGATCGTACTCAAACTTGCGCGAGAAAAAAATGTGAAAATGCCAATCATCGAAATGCTCGCTCAAATTTTGGAAGGGAACATAAATATAAAAAAAGCTGTGGAGCAACTCACTCGATTCGGACGAAAAGCGCCTAACCTAAACAGCGGAATGTAAATCACAACTTCTGAAAATTCTCTCGGATAAATCGCGTCGCTTTCTCCGGCTCGTAAATCCCGTCTCGTTCGAAAGTGACAATCTTTTCATCATACAAAGTTCGTGGAGCCTTCCGACCGAGAATCATCACATTGCCTTTGTAAAGTCCCAACTTCACTTTTCCGGTGATTTTTTTACGAAGTTTTTCAACTTGTTTGGCGAAAATCCCCCGTCGCTTCGAATACCAAAATCCGTTGTAAACCAATTCAGCGTATTCCGCAGAAATACGATCGCGAGCATGCAGCTCATCTTTCGGAATCGTCAGCGACTCGACCGCCCGCAGCGCATCAAAAAGAATCGTACCACCGGGAGTTTCGTATACCCCTCGCGATTTCATTCCGATAAATCTATTTTCCACTAAATCCACACGACCAATTCCATTTTTCCCGCCGAGTAAATTTAATTTTTTGAAAATTGAGAGCGCGTCCGACTTTTGGGAATTCAGCCGAATCGGAATTCCTTCTCGAAATTCGATTTCAATTTTTTCCACACGGTCGGGAGCTTTTTGCGGCGAGACGGCTAATTCGAACATCGCTTCCGGTGGTGAAGAATTCGGATTCTCAAGAATCCCCGCCTCGTACGAAATGTGAAGTAAATTTTCATCCGAACTCCACGGCTTCGACTTCGTCGCCTTCACCGGCAGTTTGAATTTCCGCGCATAATCAAGCATCTCTTCTCGTCCACCGAGAGTTTTATAAAAACTTGGTTCCCGCCACGGAATCCATTTTTTCAGTTTCGGCGCGAGTGCGTGATATGTCAGCTCGAAGCGAATTTGATCGTTGCCTTTTCCGGTCGAACCGTGAGAGAGAAATTCAGCCCCTTCT
>JAGLJE010000090.1 GCA_023142645.1 Candidatus Altimarinota bacterium
GCTGCTCGGGCAGATCGTGGGATTGCTTGCCTCGCCGCTTCGCGGATTCGTGGGAATTGGCAATTCGCTCGTGGGTGGATTTGTGCGTGCACTCGATGGAGTTCGTGAGAAAAAATCTGCAGTTTAATTTTCAAAATTATTTTTAACCCAATTCAAAATGTCTGACGACTCAAAACCAGCTGATCCAGCTGAAGAAAAAAAGGATGACGCGGCTGTTGCTTCCACTGAATCTGAAGCCCCGGCAGACAAACCGGCAGCGGAAGAAAAAGTAGCTGAAAAGCCAGCGAAAAAAGAGGTTGCAAAAGAGGAAGTTGAACCTTCGGTTGAGCTTTCCAAAGATGCCCAAAAGATTCTCGATGCGGTGAGTGAGCTAAAAGTTCTTGATCTCGCTAATCTCGTGAAAGCGATGGAAGAGAAATTCGGTGTGTCGGCAGCAGCTCCGGTTGCGGTCGCGGCTGCTCCAGCGGCTGGCGGTGAAGCAGGTGGAAGCGAGGAGAAATCTTCATTTTCAGTCGAGCTTACGGCTGCAGGGTCCAACAAAATCGGCGCGATTAAGGCGGTAAAAGCAATAACGGGTGAAGGTCTCGGTGAGGCAAAGGCTACGGTCGAAAGTGCTCCGAAAATCATCAAAGAGAATGTTCCAAAAGAAGAAGCGGAACAAATGAAGAAAGATTTGGAAGAAGCGGGTTGCACAGTTGCGTTGAAATAGTTTTTCAAAAATCGAAGAAGCGGGTAGTCGAGAGGCTGCCTGCTTTTTTAAATTAATTTCGAAATATCTTCAAAAAGATATGCAAAATCACCCTGAGCAAAAAAATCAGGAAACGCCCTATTGCCCTGTAAACTTTTTTGGATTATTTTACCCCTCCATTTAACTTGGTTAGGGTCAATAAGTTTTTTGAGCGACTGTCGATAAAATTAAAAGCATTGCCGTGCGCCGCCGCATTTCTTAAATGTTTCAGAAATTTCACAGGAGCCTTGTTCTGCATCAGGTTATAATTTTCGTGATTTTTCAGACTTTCAAAAGCGAAAACTGACACTAAACAACACGCATGATTTGCGACATTTTTGAATCGATTTTTAGTGGCACATATATTGAAATAGTTGTCTTTTGAAAGATGACTATCTTCGGTGAATGAGCTACCGAAAGAAATTAAATTTGGAAATGGTGCCAGCTTTGCTTTCAGTTCGGCTTCGCATAATTTAGGAGCTATTAGTCCACCCCATAAACAGGTCAACATATCGATTGCCAAATCGAATGCTTTATTAATTTGAACAGGTCTCAACATGTTTTTTTTATTAAAAAAATCGGCAGGTGACTCGTTTATATACTAATCATTTTCCCTTTTTAAATAAATACTCCTCCAGCCCCTCCTCCCACCTCCTCAACTTCGATAACTTCGAATTTAGTAAAACCGAATTTTGCGGTCGTTTCGCCGGAGTGGGAAATTCCGCTGTCGGGATGTCGATGACTTTTGTCGGAAGTTTTGCAATCTCAAAGATCTTTCGTGCGAAATCCGCCCATGAAGTTTTCCCCGAATTCGTGAGATGGAAGATACCGTTTTGATTCTCGATGAGAATTTTTTCCACTGCTTCTGCCAAATCTTTTGTAAAAGTAGGGGAGCCGACTTGATCGGAAACCACTTTAATTTCAGTTTGGTCGCGTGCTAGCCGAAGCATCGTCCGTACGAAATTTTCACCCTCGCCGAAAAGCCAGCTTGTTCGAATTATTGCGAAATCGCAGCCGCTTTTTTTGATTTTCTGCTCGCCTGCTAGTTTTGTTTCGCCATAAAAATTAATCGGATTCGGTTCGGCATCTTCCGAAAATCCAGTCTCGCTCTTCCCGTTAAAAACATAATCGGTAGAAAAGTGAATCAGCTTCGTACCAATTTTTTTACAAATCTGCGCGAGATTGCCGACGGCATCTGCGTTCACCTTTTCCGCTAAAACTCGCTCCGTTTCCGCCGCGTCGACTTTCGTGAAAGCTGCCGCGTTCACGACGAAGTCGGGTTTCATTTCTGCCAAAATTTTTTCCACTGCTGCGAAGTCGGTGATATCAAGCTCGTTTTTTGAGAAACTTTTTAACTCGAAACTATTGGAAAGCTTTTTTTTCAAAGCTTTTCCGAGCATTCCGTTCGAGCCGGTGAGAATTATTTTCTTCAAACGTTGAATTTAAAAACACAAACATCGCCGTCTTTTACCTCGTAATTTTTTCCCTCCGACCGAATCCACCCTCGCTCACGCGCCACTGACTCGCTTCCAGCTTCGATCAATTTTTCGTATGCCACCACATCTGCGCGGATGAAACCGCGTTCAAAATCGGTGTGAATTTTGCCTGCGGCTTCCGGTGCGGTCGAATTTTTCCGTAGCTGCCACGCACGAGTTTCTTTTTCTCCGCTTGTGAAAAAAGTAATTAAGTCGAGTGTTGCGTAAGCTTCGTGAATTAAACGATTAAGGCTTGACTCTTTCAAACCTAAATCTGAGAGGAAAATTTTAGCCTCCGCTTCATCGAGCTCCGCGAGTTCACTCTCGATTTTCGCGGAAATCGGAATCACTTTTTCGTCTTCCGACAAATTTGTTTGCTGTCGGAATTCTGCTGCATCAAATTTTGCCAAATTTTCTTCGCTCACATTCACTGTAAAAATGAGTGGCTTCGCGGTTAAAAGTTGCAGCTCCTTCAAAATTTTCGTTTCATCTTCATCATCAATTTTCATACTCCGTGCCGGTTTTTCTGTCTCCAAATTCTGACGAATTCTCGCGATTAGTTTTGTTGCAATCTTTGCTCCTTTCTCGCCTCCTCGCGCGCGTTTTTCGAAATCTGCACCCCGCTTCTCGAGAGTCTGCAGATCAGTGAGAATCAATTCCGTTCCGATTGTTTCGACATCCTCTGCCGGATCAGGTTCAGCCGAAACATGTTGAATATCCGAGTCTACGAAATCGCGAACGACTTCGATAATCACGTCCACCTCGCGGATGTGTGCGAGAAATTTATTGCCGAGACCCTCACCCTCGCTTGCGCCTTTCACGAGACCGGCGATGTCTACGAATTCAATCGCAGCTGGAATTTTCTTCGCCGACTTCGAAATTTTCGCCAATTTTTCCATGCGTGAATCGGGTATTTCGACGATGCCGATGTTTGGATCGATTGTGCAAAAAGGGTAATTCGCAGCTTCCGCCGAATGTGATTTTGTGAGCGCGTTGAAAAGTGTGGATTTCCCCACATTCGGCAGTCCGATAATTCCGATTTTGAGAGCCATAAAAATTGTCTTTCGACGTATTCTTTACTAAAATTAAAAACTGAATTTAACTTATTTTAGTGGAAAAGCTTAAAAAACTCATTTTCGGAAGAAGAAAAGCGGGTTTCACGATGATTGAATTGATAGTTGTGGTTGTGTTTTTGACGGTAATTACGATGGCTGCGGTGCCGGGCTTCATTGCTTCGCTTCGCCGCGCGAAATTCGAAAAAACGGTGGAAGAAATTGTGATTTTGCTAGAAAGAGCGCGGACACAGGCTCTTGCGAGTGAGCTCGATTCAAATCAAAAAATTCCCTTGGGGGGCTACGGAATTTTTATCGATTTCACCTCGTTTATTTTGCCCGCTCTTCCTACTAACCAAAAGGCGGTGCTTTTCATCGATGATTGGAATGCGAGTATGGGTCTAGCAGTGAATGTAAATTACGCGGATGAAGATATTGCCAACCGTGTCCTTCCCGATGGGAAATACACTGCCGGTAGCGATTCCGAGTTGGCAGTGGTGGAGATTAACGACTCGAAATACATTCGTATCGAATCGCTTTCGGGTACGAGACTTGCTGATTCCACTGCGTGGAACCACGCGCTGGACAATGAGGTTATCGTAATTTTCAAACCGCCATTTGCAGAAACAAAAATTACAGGGTGCAATGTCGCTAACCCGGATGTTGATCTTCAAAATTTTGAAACTAAAATTAAGCTTGTGACGGAAGATATTTCTCGTACGATAAAATTCAACCGTGTCACCACTACACCTCAAGTTATCGAAAATTAATGTTTACTAAAATTAAATCGCGAAAAGGAGAAACACTCGTCGAAGTATCGGTTGCGCTCGTGCTGCTCGTGGTGGGGGCTTTGAGCGCGCTTCGTTTGCTCGGACTGGCTGGCATTAGTAACCAAATTACGAAAGAGCGCGTGATTGCCACGAATCTAGCCCGCGAGGGTTTAGAGGCAGTTCGAAATATTCGTGATACAAATTGGTTGCGGTTTGCAGGGGAGCGGAGACGTTGTTGGAACAATCTCGATGCTTCATCATGTCTTGATGGTAATTCGGACGGAATTCCAGATGATCCGATTGAGCACCAAAAATACTATTTCACGAAATTCGACAACGTAAATTTTCGCTGGGAACTTGATGCTACGGGTTTGGTCGCTCGTCTAGATTTGAGAAATGGTCTTGACGCCAGCGATTCTGGATATCGTCTCCAATTAAATGCAAACGGAGTTTACAATCACGATGCGGTCGGTACTGACACTATTTATTTCCGCGAGATTTACACTGAATATATCGAGCCTGATCAAACCTTGGCCGCAAATGAAAGTGCGAACATTCTCCGTGTTACCTCAAAAGTGGAGTGGATTGATCGTGGAAAAATTAATGATGTTACGCTCACCACACTTCTTGCCGATTATCTCGGTCGCAAAAATCACAATTAATTTTAGATTTAAGATTAATGATTTCAGATTCTACAAAACGATTTTCGAAAATTACCTCACGAGAGGGTTTCACGCTCGTGGAGGCGATTGTGGCACTTTCAATTTTTCTGATCGTGATAGCGATGGCGACGGGGATTTTTACTGATTCTTTTGCGAACAAACGTAAAATCAAGCTCTCCCGCACTCTTTACGAGGAGGCGCGGATCGCACTTGAAAGAATCGTGAAAGAAGTGCGACGAGGAACGATCGATTATGAGGAATATTGGAATCGTTTCCAACATCAACCGGCTGTTATTGCCGATTCCGCTTATGGTCAAAATTACGGGGATTATGCGCGTGTATTTTATCGTGATTTGGGCGGAAATGTGCCAGCAGTAGTTACTCGTTTTCACGAAAATGTAGGTGAAAATTCAGTAGCTGATCCGCTCGGCGATGCTGCTACACTAGCTGTATGTGCCGCTCCAGCGATGATTCCGACAGTTCCCGGAAATTCCGGCTACGAGCAGTGTGAGCTTTACATCATTACTGCAGAAGGGACGGAAAAAACGGTTATCAAATTGATTCCCGAAACGGTTGGCGTCGATACTGAATACCGTCTCACAATGCTTAAACTTCCCGGTTGTGACTCGGATGCGGACGGGCAGATAGACGAATGGAAAATTTATAACGCGACAGCGAGCAGTCCGAGTTCTCCAAGATTTTACGATTTCTGTTCGGCTTACAATGCCGGCGGTGCGTGTACCGCTCGACAATTTCAAAAAATTCAGCCTGATTCGATTAAAATTACAAGTTTGAAATTTTATATTTCTCCGCGCGAGGATCCACGGAAAGCGTTCGCGGAATTTACCGATGATGTGCAACAGCAGCCGCATGTTACGATCGAACTCACCGTCGAGCCGAGTGTTGCGCGAGTTCACGGAATCCGTGGAGATGTACCGACCGTCACACTTCAAACCACTGTTTGTGCTCGTGCTCAAAATGAGGTTAAAAGTCTTCGTTAAATGTTGAGTTTCTTTTACCAAATTCGTAAAAATTTTCGCGATACTCGCGGAGTTTCGCTGATTATTACATTGGGACTTACAATTATGCTCATGGCAATTGCAGTGACCGCTATGAATCTTGTATTAGGTTTCGTGCGCACGACTTTTCAAGTTGAGCAGGCGAATATCGCTTATTCTGCCGCAGAAGGGGGAGTGGAGCTCGCACTTTATGATCTCGCGAATTACAAAGATGGTTACGAAACTGACTCCACGCAATTGGTTTGTAAGGGTAGTGTGGATATCACGCAGACGATTAATTTTAGCGATAGTTGTGATAGTTCCCACGAATATCGTTTCGTGAATTTCACTACCGATTCAGCACTCTCTGGCGGAAGGGGATTTTGGCAACTTTTTTCGCGAACTTTGGATAGCGATCCAACTGCAGCCGAAAAATATTATCTTCCCAATTCTTATTTTGTCGGTGACAAAGATGGCAATCTTGAAACCAGCGAATGGGGAAAGCTCACAAAAGATAAGCCGATAAGTTGGAGTTTATTAATTGATGATGATCCTGCGGGAGCTGAACCAAAAGATCGTTTTCTTTATCTCTCGGATACTGACGAAAAGAAAATTACTATTCTCACGGGACCCGGATGGGATCCGAATATGAATGGCAATACCGAAGACGAGTTGCTCACATGG
>JAGLJE010000091.1 GCA_023142645.1 Candidatus Altimarinota bacterium
AAGCGGCAGCACGAAGTAAAATTGTGCGCCACTTGCAACAAGATTCAAGCCGAGAAAATTCGTAGAAACGGAAGCGAGATCGAAATCACGGAGAAAATCATACAAAAATACGAAATTATTTTCACCGAGTCCATCCTGCGTTGCCCAAAAAAGCGCGATCAAAAAAGGCATCTGAATTAAAATCGGAAGACAGCTACCGAACGGAGAAACTTTATTTTTCTTCATTAATGCCATCGTTTCCATCGCAATCATCTGCTGATTACCCTCGAAACGTTTTTTAATCGCCTCAATCTCCGGCTGAATTTTTTGCAACCGCCGCTGCGATTTCAAACTTTTTTGAAAAGGAACAAAAAGAATTCCGCGCAGTAAAACGGTAAGTAGGATAATCCCCCATCCGAAAGAATTTCCGCTGACTTTTGTGAGAAAAATGAGAGTATTGTAAATCGGCTGGTAAACCGTCGTTCGCCAAATTTTTCCGAAAATTCCGGGATTCTTGATCTCGATTTCGTGGAGAAAAGTTTTATCTCCAACCGGAATTTCGATCCGGTATTTCCCGGCTTCGGCAAAAAGCTCGCGTTGCCACGGCTGGTAGCCTACTAAAATTCTTTCGTTCGGAAGCAGCTCGACTATCTCACTCTCACAACGAGCGGAATCCGAGGTCGCGGAAATTTCTTGCCACTCCCCATTCGAATATTTCGAAACAGAAAAAGGCTCGTCCGGACAGTCGTTCTCTAGAATAATTTTTTCGGAAGTGTTGTTTTGAAGATTTAAAATAAGCGCGTTGCCAGTCGTGATTTCATTTTCCGCGATTATTTGCAAATCATCCCTCACAACTTGTTGTTGCTCTTTTTTGTTAGAAAAAGTCTGCAACAACAAAATCGTGATTACCACAATCAGCGCGTAATTCAGGAGCTTTTGCTTATCCATTTATTATATTGGTGGTAGATGATGAATAAAAAGGGTTGAGTGAAGCAGATTCCAAGTTTCATCCTTTTTCTTTTTGAGAGTTTGGAAGCTTAGAAATAAGTTTGAGAAATTTTTGAGTCAATTCCGTAAATTCCATTTCGCGCAGTTTAGAATTTCGCGCGATGATGAGCAAATCGAAACCTCGCGGAAATTTTTCTAAATGCAGTCTGACCAACTCCCGTAATCTCCGACGAATACGATTACGATGTGCCGCTTTGTTACTTAATTTTATACCAACCAAAATCGCAACACGGACTGTTTTAATTCCATTTGGTAGAAAACGAAAAGCAATCTCGGGAAGTGAAACCGATCTGCCCCGCTTGAAAACTGCTTGTATTTCCTCGTTCCGCCGCAAACAAAATTCTTTTTTGGACATCTCAACTTCAAACCGCGAGCTTGGCTCGACCTCTCGCTCTCCTCCGCGCGATTACATTCCTACCGCCAGGCGTGCGCATCCGCGCGAGAAAACCATGCGTGCGCTTGCGTTTACGGGTACGAGTTTTGGAAAGCATTTTGAAAGATAAGATTTTAAAAACCAAATCGAGGAATTCAATGTAAAAAGAAGGAAATTTATAATTTTCCATTCATAATTTTTTAGCTACAGCTGCCTCCATCGCTCCCTTCACCGTCGAAGCCAAACCCTGAAGATGGAGTGGTGCTCGAAAGTTCGAGCGAACAGGCTTCTATCGAATTTTCGAAAGCTCCGCAAATCATCTCCAACATCGCTGCAGGAGTACGTACCGCGCCTTCGACTACTTTTCCATTTACGACAAACACTGGAGAACCACCAACAATGTACTTTTCATTTTCCGAATCATGAATATTGAAATGTGGATAGGCAGGTTCTCCACGCTGATTTTTCACCCACAAGCTTTTATCTTCTAAATTCTTTGTAATTTCGAATTTCGCATCGGTTGTCGCAATCGTGTCTGCCAAATCTCCAACTTTCAAATCGACAGCCGCGAGAGCAGCTGCAGAATCTCCCACTTCGAGAAACTTTTTCAAATACGGAAGCAACTTTTCAGGATATTTCTCGGAAATTGCGAACTGCTGTAATTGTTCGCGGACTTCAGTTTCGCCGTGCATCACATAGTTTACGAATTTCAATTGAAAATCCACCGAGTCGCCGAGTGCCTCGATTGCAGGAAGAATTGCTTTCTCAGCCTGTGTGCCAAACGGACAGTGACTCATCACAAAAAGCTCAACTACCGGTCGCTCGTTTTTTTCCATACTCGCGAGTATTTCAGCTTGCATCTCTTCAGCCTCCAATTTTTGCTTCTCTACCTCAGCTTGAACCTCTTCGATGTAAATCGCCTCCGGTACGAAAATTTTCCCGTCTTTCGAGAGGAAAGAGTCCACCTCCCGTTCGTCAGGAAGTTGAATTTTCAGCTTCCAAAAACCAGATTCGCTTTTTGTTTCGATTACTTTCGCAGAAGGTCCGCCTGAAAGCAGATATTCGTTGATGAAATTTTCAGCAAGGTTTTTTGCCTCGACTTCCGAAAGGTTATTGCAACCTGTGAGTAAAACAACAAACGCGATAGCGACAAATAGTTTTTTGAAATTCATGGAAAAAAATTAAAAATTAAAGCTGCGGAAATTTATCGGAAAAGATTAAGTTTGTCAAAAAATTAACCTTCCGCCACAATCCCATCAATCCACCCTAAAAGTTCGCAGATGTCTTCCGGCGAATGGTCACCCATATGTCCAATACGGAAAGTTTTTTCTTTCAGATCTTTGTAGCCGTTGGCGATTTCACAATCGTGCTGCACTCTTAATTTCTCGTTAATTTCCGCGATGTTCCAGTTTTTAGAATTATTGAGAACCGAAATTCCCGGCGAATGGTAGCCCTCTTCTGAAAAATAGGAAATGTCATGCTGTTTCGCCCATTCCATTGTAATTTTTTGCATCTCGGAATGCTTCGCCCACCGCGCCTCAATCCCCTCTTTCAGAATCTCATCAAGCTGATGATCAAGCGCGAAAAGCAACGAAACGGCCGGCGTAATGATTGTGTTGTTTTTTACAGCGGCTTTTTCCCACTCAACAAAATCGAAATAATACCCTTTCCTTCCCTTCGGCTGATTTTTGGAACGCTCCATAATTTCCGGCGAAACGGAACAAAATGCGAGACCCGCGGGAAGAGCAAGAGCTTTTTGCATGCCAAAAAGAATGAGATCAATTCCCCACTCATCGGTGCGAATCTCCGCCGCAGCAAAACTCGACACACAATCGACGAGGAGCACGACATTCGGAAATTCGCGGACAACCGCTGCGATTTCTTTCAGCGGGGAAAGAACTCCTGTCGAAGTTTCAGAGTGAGTCAACATCACCGCATCGATTTCCGGATCGCTTTTTAAAGCTTTTTCAATATCCTCCGGTTTCACCGCTCGTCCTAATTCGAAGTCAAGCCGAACAGCTTCGATGCCACAACTTTCGGAAACATCCACCCACTTCGATGCGAAAAATCCATTCGCGGGTACGAGTACTTTCTTTTTCACCGAATTTCGCAAGGCGGCCTCGATCACACCTGTCGCTGAGCAAGTTCCGATAAAAACGCGGTTTTCGGTGAACATTATTTTTTTCAATCTCGCTTCAATCGACGCGTGTAACTCCGCGTATATTTTGGAACGGTGACCAATCATCGGACGAGTTTGCGCCTCTCGCTGTGCAGGATGAACCTCAGTCGGACCGGGAATGAAAAGTTTAGGCATAGGAAAAAATTAGAATGTGGAGAGTTTAACTGAATATAAATTTTTTGCCCAAGTCTCTTGACAGATTTCCATAAATTGATAAAATCTTCTGCCTTAATTTAATTTTTATGAGAGAAGCTACCGACACCCCTTCTCCACAGCGAGATGAGAGACGAAATGAAATTGGAGGAACTCTTGAACAGATCCCCGATCAGGAGCTTGTTTTACCGTTACATAATCCGCCTACTTGTTGGAAAATTCTTAATGAACAGGTTTTTGAGACCAATCTAAACGTATTGAGTTTTCAAGACGTCCTAGGTCCTGTTAGCACTAATCTCGGCAAATACCCAAATCTCAATAGAATTCTTAATGCACCTCGTCGTCAAAATGCTAATCCGCAAATTATTTTTCCCGAAAAAGAAAGACCTACACTATTGAAGGAGCTCCAAGCACTCTCTGAAGAACTTCTCCTTACGGCAGGTACGAAACTGCGGAGAAAAGAAATGCCCGCAGGACTTAAAAATAGCGATGACTTCGGAATTTATTGTGCATTCTTAGAAGAAGGAGAAAAAAAGAAAAAGGTGATCAAGAAAGGAACAAAGCGAAGCGGAAGACCGAGAAACAAGGATATTATGCCTAAAAAAATACAAAAGCTTCAAGAAATGTTTACTGCATACATTACCGAGTCAAATGCTAAACATAAGGAGGAAGGAATTTTTGATCTAAATGCTCGTACAACTTTCAAGTCCATGTTTAATAATAAAGATGAAGAAAAGTCATTCGAAGAAAGAGTAAAGATGCTTGAGCACTTCAATAAATACAGCGACATACTATGGGAAAAGCTAAATGGTTTCACTCCTGACACCATCATCAACATAGATGATACACAGTATGGAGCAGAACTTTCCAAACCCGAAAAAATGTATGACGAGTTAAATCCTCCTGACAATTTTGTCGAAACTTTCAAAGAAAACCACAAAAAAGAGAAAGCGAAAGAGAGATAAAAACAAGTCTTCTCGCTTCTCTTCCCTTTCTGCCGCATCTCCCACTTAACATCTCACTTTTTAAGAACAACTAACAGCTTTAATTTATGTCTAAAGAAAATGAAAATAACTTCGTCGTTGAGACTGGAAAATCATCTTCTGCTGCAGAGTCGAATTTCAGGGATGCTATTTTTGAGACAATCAGTAATAGTAATCCACCGTCTCTCATCGCTCGACTACTGGCAGAAATAGCGGCAAGGGTGGACACTTCCCAATACTGCGAAAAACTGAGGATTAGTTTGAGTAATTTCGAACCGAAAATCGCAAGAGAAATCGAAAAATTCGCGGACGACAAATTTGCCGAAACGAACGACGAGGAACCACTTCCTAAATGGCTGGACGATAATTTCGTAAAAATACTCGAAGAGGATTACAAAAAGAGAAACAGGAATCGGACTTTTTAACTTCTCTTCCCTTCTCTCCGCATCTCCCGCTCGATATCTCGCTTTTTAATAGTCTCGCGTTTATCCCACTTTTTTTTGCCGCGCGCGAGAGCTACCTTCACTTTGATTTTGGAACGAGAAAGATGCAGATCAAGCGGTACCGCTGTGATTCCTTTTTCGTTTAAACTTTTTTCAATCTTCGCCATCTCTTTCGAAGTTAAGAGTAATTTTTTGTCGCGCAACTTTTCGTGCGGTTGCCCACGTGCAAATTTGTATTCCGGAATCTCGAAATTTTTGAGCCACACCTCCCCATCTCGAATCGCGAGAAAACCTCCTGTCAACTTTGCTGATTTCGCGCGTAGCGATTTCACCTCTTTTCCGGTGAGAATAATCCCCGCCTCGAAAGTATCAAGAATTTCGAAATGAAATCTAGCGGCACGATTGTCAGCGAGAATATGGGAAGGCAATTTTTTCACAAAATAAATTCTAACCGAAAGTGGCGGAGTTTGATAAACTTCGTCCGATTTTGTTCCATGTTCCATGATATGCGTTCCATAATTTTCACTTCCGAATCTGTCACTGAAGGTCACCCTGATAAGCTCGCCGATCAAATTAGCGATGCAATCGTAGATGATTTGATTCGACAGGATCGCAATTCACGCGTGGCAGTGGAAACTCTCGTGACGAACGGACTCGCTCTCGTTGCGGGAGAAATCACGACAGATGGTTACGCGGATATTCCAAAAATCGTAAGGAGCACGATTCGCGATGCTGGCTACGACAATGCTTCGTTCGGCTTTGATTATAAAGCCTGCGCGGTGCTGACTTCGATTCACGAGCAGTCGCCCGACATCGCGCTCGGTACGAATTCGAAGCTCGGTAAAAAACTCGGCGCTGGCGATCAAGGAATGATGTTTGGATTCGCCTGCCGCGAAACGGCGGAATTGATGCCGCTACCGATTATGCTTGCCCACGGTTTGACGCGGAAATTGGCGGAAGTGCGAAAGAAAAAAATTCTGGAATACCTCCGACCGGATGGAAAATCGCAAGTTTCAGTTGAATACGATTCGAGTGGAAAACCAAAACGAATCGCGGCGGTCGTGGTTTCGACGCAGCATTCGGAAAAAGTGAAATTAAGTTTATTGAAAAAAGACATCCTCAAAAAAATAATCAAACCTGTCCTTGGGAAATATTTTGATACGCAAACAGAGGTGCTCATCAATCCGACGGGAAGATTCGTTCGAGGTGGACCGCCAGCTGACACGGGAATGACGGGAAGAAAAATTATCGTCGACACATACGGCGGCTACGCGCGGCACGGCGGCGGAGCTTTCAGCGGAAAGGATCCCACGAAAGTCGATCGCTCGGCAGCGTACGCGGCGCGGTGGGTTGCGAAAAATATCGTTGCCGCCGATTTCGCCGAACGAGTGGAGGTGCAGCTCGCGTACGCGATTGGTCACCCACAGCCGATTGCGATAAATCTCGAAACTTTCGGTAGCGAGAAAATTCCCCTCGCGAAAATCGAGAAGGCTGTGCGAAAAGTTTTTGATCTCTCGCCCGCCGGAATTTTGCGAGAACTGAATCTCGTCCGTCCGATTTTTTTGAAAACGGCGAGTTACGGTCATTTCGGTCGGAAAGAATTCGAGTGGGAAAAAACGAATCGAGTGGCAAAGTTGCAAAAAGCGGTTTAAGGCAAAATCTCTGCGCAAATGAAAATCTGATTAAAACTTCGTTATTTGTGATACTTTTTCCCTGCGAAAATTGTGAAGGCGCGATAAATTTGCTCGAGGAGCATCATGCGGAATAACTCGTGAGGGAAAGTGAGCTGCGAGAAAGAAATTTGTAAATTTGCTTTTTCGAGAACTACAGAATCAAAACCATGCGAACCACCAATCACGAAAACGATTTTTCGAGAATCGTCTCGTAGTTTTTCGAGCTTCCTCGCGAAACTTTCCGAATCCAAACTCTCCCCTAATCGCTCACACGCAATTACAAATTCATCATCGCGAATTTTCGTAAGAATTTTTTCGCTTTCCAGTTTTTTAGTTTTTTGAATCTCGAAAGAATTTTCATCGAGAGGCGGGATTAACTCAATTTCTATTTTAGTAAAATTACGGATGCGTTTGAAAAAATCCCCCTCGCCTTCCTTCACCCAACTTTTAGGTTTTTTCGCAATCGCTAGAATTCGAATTTTCATTCTTGAAGTTTAATTGAAGTTGAAAAAAGATTTGTTAAAATGCTTCAGCTTTTTTCAAGGTGAACTAATTAGTCAAGAACTTCGAATCAAGGATAAATTGCGGATGTAGCTCAGTTGGCTAGAGCGCCACCTTGCCAAGGTGGAGGTCGCGAGTTCGAATCTCGTCATCCGCTCCACTCTATTCATTTGGCGTATAGCTAAAAATCCGCCTATCAAGATCGTCTGCCTTCCCTCCTCCTGCTTCGTTAATCAAACTAAAAATCTCGTCTTTGCAAATCTTTTTCTCTCGTGCCGAATTTCCTAGTAATTCAATAAAATTTGCTACGGTAATTTGCTTCAGTAAATTCATTGCGAAGCCATGACCAACCATTAAGTAATTATTCGTAAGTGCAAGATGGTGTCCAGAACGACGCACATCTTGTAAATATTTTTGCAATTCGTGTGGCGGCCAAGGTTTGGTCCCGTTAAACCGTGTCATCTCCCATGAATCAATTTGAAATCCGAGCTGACTCTCTTCGCGAATTTCAGCACACGAATTATGAATTTGAACTACATTGGGATCTTTCACCGCTGCCAGCGTATCCGTATTTGCACCTATCTCCGCACCACTAACCTGGCGAGTAGTCTGCTGAGCAGCAGCTTGCTTGAACTTTTCTTCTTCAGTCGTTTTAAAATTTTTACGCTCGCGTAAATCCTGACCTTTTACGATTTGCTTTTGCGTTTCATTGGCAGTCGAAGTCTGCCCCATAGCCATCGCGAGTGCAGCGATTTGAATAAGCATTCGCCGAATAAATTCATTATTTTTTTGCGCGAGAAAAAGATTTTCGCGCGGCGAGCTCGTCGGCGTGTCGGCCGATTCGCCCGCAATTTTTAATTGCGCGAGCAATTCCAGTTCGAGCGGAATTGGCGCGGGGGTGATTTTCGCCTCTAATTTAAAACGCGGATTCAATTTGGCGAGCCATTCGCGATCTTTTTGCAAAACTGCCACACTCTTTTTTTCAGTGAAATTCCTTTGGATTTCGTTGAGCCGAGTCGTAATTCCATTTTCATTTTTTTTCTGTTCTGCGCGAAATTTATTCGCCCAAATTTTAAAAAATTCAAGTTTTTTAATTTGTTTCGGTGGTCGCTGTAATTTTATTTCTTCAGCACGCAGCTCAGCCCAACCATCAGACGGCGGCAAACTTTTAGCGACGTCAATTTTAGATTGCAGTTCGGCGGCAAATTTATTTTCTTGATTTTCTAAAAATTCACCCGACTTCTCAACAACACGAATTTGATCACCAATCCGCATTAAAATATTGCGCCGCTCGTC
>JAGLJE010000092.1 GCA_023142645.1 Candidatus Altimarinota bacterium
TCGCGAAAGGCGGGCTGATATTCTAATCGGAACGCAAATCGTCGCGAAGGGACTCGACCTCCCGAACGTTTCGCTCGTCGGTGTACTGCTCGCAGATATCGGTCTCCATCTTCCCGACTTTCGCGCGGGGGAAAAGATTTTTTCGCTACTCACGCAAGTTGCTGGTCGCTGCGGGAGGGGGAAAAAATTGGGAGAGGTGGTAATTCAAACTTATTCTCCCGAACATCCCGCGCTCGTGAATGCACGCACACACGATTACAAAAAGTTTTTTCGTGAGGAGATTGCAGAGCGGAAAAATTCTTTTTGGCCACCTTTTTCGAAAGTAGTGAAATTTATTTTCGTAGATGTGAACGAAAATTTTGCGAGAAATTCAGCGGAAAATTTTGCGCGGAAACTGAAGGAAACCGGCGAGAGGAAAGTTTGGATGGCTCCCGCGTTGATTTCAAAACTTCACGGAAAATTTCATTTCCATGTAATTTGGAAGGGCGGCGATCCACGAAAACTGCTTGCAAAAATTAAGCTGCCAGAAAAAGTACGAGTGGATGTCGATCCAGTGAATCTTTGCTGAAACAAAACCCTCCGACTTATCCTCCGTAGCCAAAGCGAAGGAGGAAAACCGACAGGCAAAGGATGTGAATTAACTATCTAGCCGGCTCAAAATTAATAACGAGCGTGGTAGTAGCGGAAATCCCATCCGATCCATCCGCTTTGATTTCGTAAATATTCTCGCCTACTGTGAGATTCCCGAATTTCGGATCTAAAGTATAATTCCACATTCCACCATCTTTTTCGTAATTCTGAAGCTGGTAGCCGTTTACGCTCACGGAATTCGCAATCGTACTAACACTTCCAGAAATCACTATTGGGACACCACTCACAGTAGCTCCGTTTGCAATACTATCCACGGAAATTCCGAAAACCGGCGATCGAACCAAAGTCGTTTCTTCTATCGTCGGAACTCCATCGATAACTTTTTCAGGCTGAACCTGCTGGCAACCAAGAAGCGTGAAAGCAACCGCGAGAAGAATGGAAAGCTTTTTCATTTTGAAGGGGTTAATTGCGAGAAGTTTAGCAAAAAGAATAAGCTTGCTAAAATTCTTTCACTTTTTAAATTTTATGAGTTTTCCTAAAATCAATCCGAAGCAATCTTTTCCGGAATTGGAAGAGGAAATCCTCGCTTACTGGAAGCGAGAAAAGATTTTTGAAAAAAGTCTGGCGCAAGATTCTCCCGAAGGTGAATTTAAATTTTTTGACGGACCGCCCTTCGCAACGGGTCTCCCTCACTATGGACACATCTTGCAAGGAGTGATCAAAGATTTGATTCCGCGCTACAAAACAATGAGAGGCTTTAAAGTTCCGCGAATATGGGGATGGGATTGTCACGGATTGCCTGTAGAGAATCTGATTGAAAAAGATTTGGGGCTAAAAAGCAAACAAGATGTAGAGAAATTCGGAGTGGATAAATTCAATGAGAAATGCAGGGAAAGCGTTTTAAAATACGCGGAAGAGTGGCAAAAAACAGTGCAGCGAATGGGGCGATGGATCGACATGGAGAATGCGTACAAAACGATGGATCTGGAATTTATGGATTCGGTGTGGTGGGTTTTTGGAGAATTGTGGAAAAAAGGGCTGATTTACGAAGGACTGAAACCGATGCACATCTGCCCCCGCTGCGAGACCCCCCTTTCGAATTTCGAAGTCGGACTCGGCTACAAAGAAATCACCGACCTCTCCGCAACGGTAAAGTTCGAGCTTGTCGATGAACCGGGAACTTTTTTGCTCGCGTGGACGACGACGCCGTGGACACTACTGGGGAATGTGGCGTTGGCAGTCGGCACGGATGTGGAATATGTGAGAGTTAGATGTGGCAACGAAAATTTTATTGTCGCAAA
Organism: Candidatus Altimarinota bacterium; assembly: GCA_023142645.1. Taxonomy (GTDB): domain Bacteria; phylum Patescibacteriota; class Gracilibacteria; order JAHISY01; family JAHISY01; genus JAHISY01. The sequence goes on from JAGLJE010000092.1 coordinate 1,893, forward strand.
AGATTTATGGGAGGATATTTTTAACGAACCGAAACTTTTCAAATCAAATGAACAATCAAATCCACAAACTCCCGAAAAATTTGCGTATGAAGAAAAAACTTTTCTTGGCTCCGAACTCGTCGGCAAAAATTACAAACCGCTTTTCGATTATTTCACTGACAAAAAATCGGAGGGCGCGTTTCGTATCTTCGCCGCTGATTTCGTCACAACCGACGACGGAACAGGTATCGTTCACATCGCACCAGCTTTTGGTGAAGACGATTATGAGATCGCGAAAAAAGAAAATTTGCCCGTCATTCAACATGTTTCGATGGATGGAAGTTTGATTCCTAAAATCGCTAAAGATTTTGAAAATAAAAAGGTTAAATTTGAAAAACTGCCGAACGAAACCGATAAACTAGATGAGGAAATCGTGAGAAAATTGGGCGAGAAAAATTTATTTGATAGCAAAAGAGAAAGGCATTCCTACCCTCACTGCTGGCGGTGCGAAACGCCGCTGCTGAATTACGCAACTTCAAGTTGGTTCGTCGCGGTCGAAAAAATTAAAAATTATTTACTCGCTGGCAACGAGAAGATAAATTGGATTCCGAGTCACATCAAAAACGGAAGATTCGGGAAATGGCTTGAAGGCGCGAGAGATTGGGCAATTTCACGAAATCGTTTTTGGGGCACGCCGCTGCCAATTTGGAAATGCGAGAAGTGTGAAAAAACAGTTTGCGTGAAATCAAAAGAAGAGTTGGAAAAGTTGAGTGGTGAAAATGTAGAAGATTTGCACAAACATTTCGTGGACAAAATTGAATTCGATTGCAAATGTGGCGAAAAAATGAAAAGAATCCCCGAAGTCCTCGATTGTTGGTTTGAAAGTGGCTCAATGCCATTCGCTTCACAGTATTCAACAATCAGCGATCAGAAATCAGAGAACAGAACTACCAACTACCAACTACCAACTACCAACTACACAGCTGATTTCATCGCGGAAGCGCAAGATCAAACTCGTGGCTGGTTTTACACCCTTCATGTTTTGGCGACCGCACTGAAAAACAAACCTGCTTTTTCGAACTGCGTTTGCAGCGGTCTCGTCCTCGCGGAAGATGGGGAAAAAATGAGCAAGTCGAAGCAGAACTTTCCGCCTCCGCAGAAAATTTTTGATAAATACGGAGCAGACGCGATGCGACTTTATTTGATGCAATCGCAAGTGACTCACGCGGAAGATTTGCGCTTCAGTGAGCGCGGCGTGGAAGAAACGCTTCGAAGCGTGCTACTACCATTATGGAATACTTTTTATTTTTTCACGACTTACGCAAATGCCGACGGCTGGAAAAACAGCGAGCTACCTGCGAAACTTTCGAACCCGCTTGATCGCTGGATTCTTTCAGAACTGAACATTTTAATCCGTGAAATGAGTGAGCAACTGGAAAAATATGAAATCCAACAAGCAGTCGCCCCTCTCGCGAAATTCCTTGATGGACTAACAAATTGGTATATCCGCCGCAGCCGGAGACGCTTTTGGAAATCGGAGAATGACACAGATAAAAACGAAGCTTATACCACGCTTTTTGAAGTCTTAAAGACAGTCGCGAAATTACTTGCTCCCGTTTGTCCTTTTCTTGCGGAAAAAATTTACAAAGATTTAACTGGTGGAGAAAGTGTGCATTTAGAGAGGTGGTCGGAAGTAGATAAATCAAGAATCGATGAAAATCTTTCAGAAGAAGTGAGAATCACTCGTAAAATTATTTCACTTGGTCTGAAAATCCGCGCGGCGCAAAAAATAAAAGTTCGACAGCCACTTTCACAAGCAACGATAGTTCCTTCAGAAAAAATGAAAGTCGGAATGTGTCTCGACATAGATATGATTTGCGAAGAATTAAATGTCAAAGACATTCAGTTAGATGACGGAGAAGACCATATCAATATGACTAGGGTTGTTGTTACGGTCAGCACTAATATTCTTGGACCAAGATTAGGTAAAAAAGTTCAAACTTGCGTAAAAGAAGCAAAAGCTGGTAATTTTGAAATCAAAAATGGTGATGTATATGTTGCTGGAGAATTACTTTCAAAAGAGGAAGCCTCTATTAAACTGGAAGGCAGAGAAGGTTTTGCCACCGCCAGCGAAGACGGCATTGTTGTAATTCTCGACGTCGAAATCACCCCCGAACTCGAACTCGAAGGCAAAGCGCGCGATCTTGTTCGCATGATTCAGGATTTGCGGAAAAAAGCAGGGTATGAAGTTTCAGACCGAATTGAATTGCAGCTCGAAGGTGCAGACGAGATTCTGGCGAAATTCGAAAAATACATCGCGGCGGAAACTCTCGCTAAAAAAGTTTCGCGGAAGTTAGATTCTCCCGATCTGAAGGATTCCCTCGAAAAAATAGAAATCGGAGTGAAGAAAATCACCAAGTGATAAATTGACATAAAACCCTAATTTTCAATAGACTACTAACTACCAACTCAATATGATTCGAAGAGCAATCCTTTCCATCATTGCGAATTCAGTCGGGCTGTATCTCGTCGACTACTTCCTCGTCGACCTTTGCTTCGTGAGTGAGACAGCGACAAGCTGTCCCGCAAAGCCGGAAGTTAGTCTCCCTATTTTCGTGATCGCGGGAATCGTACTCGGCATTTTGAATACTTTTGTGAAGCCGTTTTTGAAACTCATCTCACTGCCAATCACTTTCCTCACCGCCGGACTTTTTATGTTTGTCGTGAACGGATTTGTTTTTGGTCTGCTGGTTTGGCTGGTAAATACTCTCGATTTGGAGACTCTGCGAATTTTCGTTTTTGGAGAAAATATTTGGCTCACCTACCTTTATGCTGCGGTGATTCTCGGTCTTTTCAACATTGCTACTCACTGGTTGGTGAGGAAGTAAATCTTTCTTGATTTCTAGTTCTTAATTCTTTTAAAATGCAAAACATTCTTTTTTACTCTCAAATCATTGTTTCAATCTTGCTCGCGCTCTCAATTTTATTGCAGCAAAAATCAGCGGGATTATCTGCAACTTTCGGCGGCGGCAGTAACTCGTATTCGAGCAAGCGGGGTCTCGATCGGTTGCTCGCAAATGCCACTATTTTTTTTGCAATTCTTTTTTTCGGCGGCGCAATCGCCCATATTTTTGTTTAAATTTTGATTAGAAGTGGGAATTTTTAAGCTATTTAATTCGTGCACACTCACCGAAAAAATCCTTGTCGGGATTTTGAGTTTGGTGATCCTAATCTCCGCGTTTCAAATCGGGAATCGCTTTTTCATGGAAAACAGTGAACCGGTGCCTGCGAGCGGCGGGACTTTCGTGGAAGGAGTAGTGGGCGAATTCAATTTTTTGAATCCTCTTCTCGCACAAACCAGCCTTGATCGCGATCTGACTTCGCTAATTTTTTGCAGACTCACGGACTTTGATCCTGTTTCGAATGCGATTATGGACGGAATCGCAGAGCACACACTCTCACCAGATCAGCGCACTTACACCTTCAAAATTAAAGAGGGAGTGCAATGGCATGACGGAGTACCGGTAAGCGCAGACGATGTGATTTTTACCTTTCGGGACATGCTCCAAAATGAAAGTTTTCCAAATCCTGCTCTCGCCGCTGATTTTTTTGATGTTGAAATTGAAAAAATTGATGAAAGAACGGTAACAATGACATTGCAAAAAAAATACGCGTTCTTCATTTACAATACTTCGATTGGACTACTGCCAAAACATCTTTTGAAAGATACTGACCCGAGTGAACTTCTCGCAAGCGAGTTTAATTTAAATCCAACTGGTTGTGGACCGTTCCTCATCGACTCCGTCAGCGGGAACGCAATTCGACTTTCGTCCTTTCCAGATTTTTACCGCGGACAACCGTTCATAAATTCGATTATTTTTCGGATTTTTGAGAATGAAGAACAACTTACCAAAAGTCTCGAGGGGGTGTTGGGCACGAAAGATTTGAGTGAAAAAAATGTGAAAGCTCTCAAAAATGATTCGCGGCTCCAGCTTCACGATTTCACGCTACCACAATATGTAGGTCTTTTTTTCAACACCAACCGCGAGATCCTAAAGGATAAAAAACTGCGGCTCGGTCTACAGCTCGCTACAAATAAAGAGGAAATTGCAGAAGCGCGCGGCGGAAAAGTAAAAGTACTCGATACTCCGCTCCTCGAAATCGCCTCTGCTGATTGGAAATATGAATTCGATGCCTCACGAGCGGACGGTGCTCTTTTCGATGCCGGCTGGAAATACCACGACGTCAAGTCGGAAACTGCCGAGACCGTTATAATTCAACCGCTCGAGACCTCACAACCCACACCTCCTCTATCTTTGGAGGAAACGAATTTTATTACACTACCAACAACCGAAAATTTCTTTGCGACAGATGACGCGGAATTTTTTATCGAGGGAAGCATACCGGAAAATTCTACAAAAATAGTGGTAAATGGCTACCAACTTTCGAGATTCATGGCAGGTAATAAATCATGGAGCTACCGAGCTTCCGTTAATTTGGGAACTTTGCAGGCGGGTGAAAATGAATTCATCGTGAAAAATCAAGACGGTGAATTCGATCGCGTACGAATTTTTTATTCAACGGACGAAGCAAAACGGGAGGAGTGGCTCGCAGCGGAACAAGAGAAAATTACGACGGCAGATCCGATAGTAGAACCGACGGCAGATGAAGAAGAAGGTGAAACCAAGTCAGAGAAACCGAAACCCATCTCACTACGGCTACGCTACAAAAATGACGAGCCGCTCGCACTCAAACTTTTAATTCCAGAAGCACGGGAAGAATTTTTGCCGGTGGCAGAGGAAATCGCAAAGCAGTGGCGAGAACGCGGAGTGAAGCTCACAATCGAGCGACTGCCCGATCCTGAATTTTTGAATCGACTTACGAAACGTGATTATGACATAGTGCTCTTCGGACAAAATCTCGGCTATAATCTCGACACATATTCTTTTTGGCACTCATCGGAAGCGCGAGAGGGCGGCAGTAATCTCTCGAATTTGAAATCGAGCGCAGTAAATGCATGGCTCGAACAAATTCGATCGAGTTTCGATTCCACAGAACGACGGAAACGGCTGGCTAATTTGAGAGAGATTCTGAGCGAGGAAGTACCGGCGATAATGCTCTACACACCGACTTATTCGTACGCGATCGATCGAAAGGTGAAAAATTTCAATCTCGGTCGTATCGCATTGAAGCGCGACCGACTGGTAAATTTACCGAGCTGGTATCTCCGCGAATCTCGAGAAGCGACCGCCGATCTCGACATATGGAATTTTTTAAAGTGGTTTTTTAGCGAAGCACTTTAAATAAAAATATTCGGAGCGCTGAATCACTATACTTATTTTACTACTTCGCTTGTTAAGATTAGAACAATTTAGATAACCAAGATATGAAATTACTAGCTCTCGATTTCGGCAAAAAGCGAATCGGGGTGGCAGCAGGAGATTCGAAAATCGGAGTGGCGGCAGCAAGGGATTTTTTAGAAAATAATTCAGAAATCTTTGAGAATCTTGCTGAGCTTGTGAAACGCGAGAATGTAGAGAAAATCCTCGTAGGACTTCCCCGCGGTCTACAAGGAGAGACGAAACAAACTAACGCCGCACGCGATTTTGCGGCGAAACTCAATGTGGAAACTGACGCGATAGTTGAGCTTGTGGACGAACGTTTCACTTCTCGAATCGCGGGAGCGAACCTTCAGGCAGCGGGAAAAAATTCTCGCCAGCAGAAAAATTTAGTGGATTCGGAATCTGCACGGATAATTTTGCAGGAGTATCTCGATTACGATTCCCATAAGGTACAAAAATAAAGACTTCCTTTTAAGGCTAAAAACTACAAA
>JAGLJE010000093.1 GCA_023142645.1 Candidatus Altimarinota bacterium
GGGAAAGCCATTTCAATCCCTTCTTTTTCAAACGCCGTTTTGATTGCAAAATTGATCGACTGCTGCGCATTCATGTAATCCGTGTAATCGCGATTTTTCACATAATATACCGTCTCGAAATTCAAACTGAAGTCCCCGAAATCCTTGAAATGGCAGCGATCAAATTCCGCCAGCTCTTCCCTTTCGATAATTCCCTCCACGATTTTTGGAATCTTTCGGAGCTTTTGCGAGGGAGTCGCGTACACCATTCCGAAGAAAAACTTCACTCTCCTTTTCTTCATACGCCGAAAGTTTTTGATGCGCGTGGAGGTAAGCTCCGCATTCGAAATTACGAGCTCTTCTCCTTGTAAAGTTTGAATCCGCGTAGTCTTCAGTCCGATTTTTTTGATTATGCCACTGTCTGTTCCGAGCACGACATAATCTCCGATTTGGAAAGGCTTATCAAAATAAATTGCGAAACTCGAAAAAAGATCCGAAAGAATGTTTTGCAACGCGAAAGCAATCGCGATGCCTCCAATCCCCAAACTGGCAACGAGCGTACTCACCTCGAACCCGAGATTCGAAAGCACGAGAAGAATTCCCGCACTCCATAAAATGATATTGGCGAAAATCTTGATCCCGTGAATCGCGGTTTGTTTCTCTTCTGCTTGTTTCTCATCACGCATCCAAACTTTTTCGATAGTGTAATCAATGAATTTTTGAATGAAAGCGATAACGCGAAAAACCACCAAAACGATGAAAACTCCGTTTACGATTTTTCGCGCGAGCTCGTTTTCCACTCCCAAAAAATAAAACGCGATAAAGGCAGAGGTTGCCCAATAAAAATAAACAGGGATTTTTTCGATTACTTCCACGAGAGTGTCATCGAAATCAGTTTCTGTTCTTCGCGCAAGTTTTTTGAATTTTTTGAAAATGGTCGTATGGATGATACTAAAAATCAGTAAACAAACGAACAAAACCACAATCGCGATTCCCGCATTTTTCGCATTCACTCCTCCGAATTCAAAAGTTAAAATTTTCGCGAGAAGAGACTGGATGAAATTAAATATTTCCATTTTAATTTTTTAAGCATGAGAATTTTAGCAAATTGGTAAAAATTAACTTGAGAATAAAGCAATTTTCCGCTAAAATATCACGATAATATGGAAATTCAAAATACAGATCTTCCCGAATTAAACACTTTTGAAAAAACGCAAAAGCGGCGCGGAGTTGTAGATTTCGTGTTGTTTTTTTGTATGCTGGCGATAAGTTTGAGCGGGGGAAATCTTTTTTTCGAATATACTCAAGCACTTCAAAATGAAAGTGAAATTGTGCTGAAAAGTCCTCCTTCGCACAAAATTTACAAACCGCTTTTCGCCGCATTTCACGAAGAATACGAAAAAACGATTATGAAAACGACGGTAGATGCGCTTCCGAAAAATGAAAAAATTAACTTTTCTCTTCCTCTCAGGCCTGCCTCAGAGAAGAAAATCGGGGTTTACCTCCACATGAATAACACCGCTAATCCGAAAGTTTTGGATTCCGAAATTGAGAAATTAAAAAAAATGGAAAACCCTGCACTTGTTTTCGATGTGAAAGGCAGCTTTGTTTACTTTTCGGCAAATTCTGCAATCGCAAAAAAATATGATTTAGTTAAACCACTTTACGATTTGCCGGAAATTCTCGCCAAATTAAAAAGCTCCGGAATTTACACAATCGCACGCGTGATTTCTCTAAAAGACGATGTTTTCATAAATCAAAATCCGGCAGTTCGGCTTTGGAATTTCAACAAAACAAAATTTGTGCCAGAGTGGGTTGACCCGACGAATCCCGAAGTTTGGGATTACAATCGGGAAATTATTACTGAAATTATCGCAGCGGGAATCGATGAAATTAATCTCGATTTCGTTCGCTACCCTGACAGATTTACCGGAGAATTTCTCGGAATTACGGGCGAAGAAAAAATTCAAAATGTTTCTAACTTCGTGAAAATGGTGAGAGAGACAATTGATGAAAAAAATCCGCAGACAATCTTGAGTGTAAATACTTTCGCGATTCTCGGCTGGGATCACGAGGAAAATGCGGAAGCGCTGGGGCAGGATGTCATCGCGCTCGCCAAATTTGCCGACATCATCGCGCCAATGCTTTATCCGAGCACTTTTTCGCGCGACAATCCCAACTACTTTCTCGAAGGAAAAAGTTTTGAATATTCGACTGTTTACCAAACTCTGAAAAAATATGAGGAGTTACTAGGCGAAGACTCGAAAAAATTACGACCGTGGATTCAAGGCTACTATATGACGAAGAAAAATATGA
>JAGLJE010000094.1 GCA_023142645.1 Candidatus Altimarinota bacterium
GTTGGATAAAAAAACTAAATCGTCACCTCGTAAACTTTCTGTGCATCAATTACAAAAAGTTTTTGTTCTGCCGAATCTACCCAGAAATCACGCACTTCATTTAAATCTTCAAACAAGTACTGCATGTTGTAAATAAGCGTGCGGCTGTCCGTACCAGCCTCTGGGGGATCTTTGTAAAAGCGAAGAATTCTTTTGTTCGTTGCATCCAAAACGTAGACAAACTTTAACGCGTCATTCGTGAAAATTTTCTTCGGCTGCTGCCATACATCTGCAGGTAAATCGGAAATAGTGAGAGATTTTTGTTCGCCCTTTCGAATTCTCAAAATATCGTTCGCCATTTCACCGTCGTTATCATTCACGAGTACCCAAATATCCCCGTCGATCGCGATCGAAACAGCTTTCGTGAGGTTCGCATTTTCATTGTAATTGGTCGCCTCGCCATAGCTGTCGCGATTCCGTGGGTATTTCCAAATTTGATTATTTATTGGATCAAGGAGATAAATGAATTTTGAATATATCGCGAAATCTACCGCTGATTTCCAAGTCTCATCGTCGGTGTCCACGATTACTGCCTCGTTGTCGCGCCACTCAATCACTTTATCGTCCGCAGTCAAAAAGACAATCGCATCGCGATCGTCGAAATAATGACCGGTTCGAATTGCGCTTACAGTGTCGATTTCTGTTGTGCCGGAAATCACATCAAGAGCGGTATCAAAAAGATTATGAACATCAAATGCAATCTTCCTACCGTGGAAATCTTCCATTCCTACGAGTGAAACTTCTGTGTCGGCCTCACTCAAATCTACGAGAGGGGTGAGCTCTGTGTACCGCCGAATGTTATCTAGACTGTCGCGCAACTGTCTAATTTCTAAAATTTTCGAGTCTGCCTCTTCGATCGCGAGTCCGCTTTTCACGAGATCCACAGCGGTTTGTTCCGCCTCATTTAGTAGCTCGTAGGCTTGCGGCTTGTCACCGATATTTCTCCGCGTTTTTGCCATATCAATATTTGTTTGCACGCCTTCCAACGCTGTGCGCACCTCTTCTAATTTCACGTTGCTTCGCTTTCCACCGAGACTCCATGAGACTGATAATAGAATTAAAATTGCCACGACGAGGAAGCCGAGGATCACATAATTCTTATCAATTTTCAGTTCACCTCCACCGGGTAATTGCGTGCCCTCTGGTAATTTCTCGCGTAACCAGCCGATACCGCGATTCACATGCTGCGTGATTTTTGCGATAGAATTTCCTTGTTCTTCGGCTTTAGATTGAACCGAAACGCGTGAAGCTGTCGCTTCGGTTACGACATCGAGGGCGAGTACACCGGTTGTTTGTGCGCCTTCGAGCACGATGATTTCATCCAATTCTTCTAGCCCGGCGGTGATTTCCTTGTGGGGCGAAAAGATTTTTACGAGTTCATTTTTCGTGGCGTAGCGGAGTAATCTTTCAGTTGCTAGCAAAAGCTTGTCACGATTTTCGGTTTTGCCGCTCGCGATATTCAAGAAAGCATCCACTGCTTCATCATCTCCGCTCAAACCTTCAGTCACGGTCGTGAGCACGCCTTTTCGAATCAAATAAGCCTCTGCCTCGCCAGCTTGCGTGATGTGAAGTTCTCGTCCACTTAAAAATTCAATCACTGCGTTCATTCTTCCGATATTCTTGTTTGGCAAACTCTCACGGAATTCTGCCACTACCGCATTCACTTCTTTCAGCGCGGTTTCAAATCGCTCATACGGATCTTGCTGTTGCCCGACGAAGCAAATTTCTTGCAATGTTTGAAAAAGTGTACGAATCAAATCTTCTCCGCCGCTTGGTCGATCTGCGAGTTCGATAATCGCGAAAACCTCCTCGCGCGGGATTTCTCCGCTCGCTTCGCGAGTAAACGAAAAACTCCGAACGAAAGTCTGCGAATCGGTGCCGAGTCGCAATTCCTCGGAAATCGTGTGAAGAGAAGCCATTTTTGAAACAGTTAGGTAGCACTTTTTTTGATTTTAATGTTGAGAGATAGTGAAAGCAAATTGAGAGGGTGAAAAATTCCAAATCATAAAATCCATATTCAAAATTTCAAGTGTTAAAATCGCCGTGATGAAAACTCTGATTATCGATAATTACGATTCTTTTACCTTCAATCTTTTTCAGCTTTTGGGAGAGCTGAAAGGTAATCCTCTCGTTTGTCGGAACGATGAACTTTCACTTTCCGAAGTTCGAAAAATTAATCCTACCCACATCGTGATTTCACCGGGACCGGGGATTCCTTCCGATCAGAAATATTTCGGGGTTAATCTTGAAATAATTCACGAATTCAAAAGAGCTCCTATTCTTGGGGTTTGTCTCGGTCATCAAGGAATTTGCCATGCATTCGGCGGGAAAGTGATTCGCGCTCCTGAAATTCGGCACGGTAAAACTTCCAAAATCACTCATACCCAGCGAAGACTTTTTCGTAAAATTTCCTCACCACTAGAAGGGATGCGCTACCATTCGTTAATTGTTGAGCGAAAAAGTTTGTCACGCGAATTGAAAATCATCGCGGAGGAGAAAAACAGCAAAATCGTGATGGCTGTTGAGCACATCTCCCGTCCACTTTTCGGAATCCAATTTCACCCTGAAAGTGTGGGTACTCCTGCCGGAAAACAAATTCTCGCAAATTTTCTCGCAGTTTAATTTTCAAACTGACTACTGCTTCCTTCGATTGACTCGAAGAGCGGTGGCGGATTATTCTGAATCCGTGAATCGTACTCGACTACGAGTGCAGCATCGCTGCTTGCAAAAATTTGCATACCGCCGGAAGCCGGATGGAAAGTTCGAAGGTACGCGAAGTCGTAAATTCGAGCTTCTTCTCGTGATGAACAACCTGAAACAATCGCCGCTGCGCAGTCTGGCGCGTTGCAACCAGTTGTCACTATATCGCTTGGAAATACCAGTGGAGCTTTATCTGCTCCACCGATTGTATTTTGAGTAGCAATCAAACCTTTCCAATAAAGTTGATCTCGTAACTCGAAACTGCGATCGCAGAAGCCTGTACCACTGCAATCCGCGGTTGCATCTTCGCCGCACTCGCCTTCTGCATTTACCGAAATTACGCTGCCTTCCGCATAAAAAGTTCCCATCACATTTGTCACATCGGGATATATGAAAATATTTCCGCCAACACCTGCCGCATTTTTCAAAACAATCACGCCGAATGAATTGTCGATGGCAGCAGGGAAAATAAAGTCATTTTTAATGTGGAGGTTGCCACCCTCGACCAAAATTGTTTTTGCACCGCTTGGTAAACTTACCAAAAGATCCAAAACAACATCGTTCTTTAAATAAAGCACGCTGTCTTCAAAAAAAGTACAATCCGGATTATTGTTCCAAAAATTCACAAGATTGGTAATGTCGCCCGCTGGGGTACACGCGCTTATAGCGACATCTTTTGTGAGTGCGACCGTACTACGATTAATCATACTTTCAAGTTCGCTTTGTGCA
>JAGLJE010000095.1 GCA_023142645.1 Candidatus Altimarinota bacterium
TGTACGCACAGTAATGTGTTTAGCCAAGCAGTACTAATAGTCGAATGAACTTTATTTGAATTTTTTCTTGTCTGCGTGTTGCCCTCATTCCATTGAGGAAAGCACGCTTTCAAGAAGTATCGGTCAACAATTTGTGTGAAACTTTGTCCCCGTGGAAACGGGGATCATCTTAATTTTTTTGAGCTTGAAGTTCTAGTGCTTCCAGCGAAGGGGCTACACCTGTTCTCATTCCGAACACAGTAGTTAAGCCCTTCAGCGCCGATGGTAGTGTTCGTTTTACGGATGTGAGAGTAGGTCAGCGCTAGAACCTTGAGCTTAAAAGTGGCTAAAAAGTGGTTTCTCATGCGCGAGGGGCTTTTTGTGGTGGAATTTTTAGATAACCTTGGATTGTTGGAATCAACGTTTATTTCCCTCTTTTCAAAGAGGAAGGTGAAGCAGGGATTTGGAAAATTGAACGAGGAAATTTAGAGACGGAGATTTGACGTGGGGATAGTGAAGTAGGAGTTATTCGAAAAAAGTACGCATGAAAAATTCAAGTAAATCAAAAAGAAAAGAATCATGAAAATTCGAAAATCAGGTGAATTATGACTCAGACGATGCAGAGATTACCGACTAACCTGCTCCCCAAACTATCGGTTTTTTAGTTGTGAGAAGAAATTCCACAGTAAATCAAAATACACTTAGTTAACACACGCAAAAACAGCCCCCACAAGTGGAAGCTGCTCTCTGATTTAGAAACTTCGACTATTGAATTGCAAGCAACTCAAACGATCTTGGTAACTAAACTAATGTTATTTTAGCAAATTTGGGGGTCAAACGCAAATTTTTTTAGCGGGATTTTTATTTTTTCGGGACGGTGAAATTCAAAAAGTGGTGTACGGAGAAGTGAAAAAATAGAAAAACTTACTAGTTAAAGTTTGCTAAACTTCCTTCTCGTGAAAAGGCTTTTTTTTCTCGCTCTTATTTTCTCGCAAATTTGCGGGACAGTCCTCGCAGAAGAGGCTACAGAAAATTCTGAATCAATAGAAAGTATTTTTAAAATGGCAGAGGAGGTGGAGCTGCCAGTCACTCGTCCGTTGCAATTTTTTATCGGTAATCCGCTCGAGCAGCCTGCGGAGAATTTAGACGCGACCTTTCTTTATCAAGCGCTTGTTAATCAGCTCGATACAGACTTTGACACTTCCCGGAATCTCGCGATGTTGGCGGCGGTTCTCGTTGTATTCACTACATTTGTTTTTATGACGGCGACCATTTTACTGTACCTTTTTTTCAAGATGAAAATGGAGACGGGGACTCAAGAGTTCAAACAGCTTGCGAAAGAAAAATTCAACGAGCTTAAAAAAGAGTGCGCAATCCGCGAACACGATTTGCAATCGATTGTGGATTCACAGCAGCAAGTTTTGAACGAATTAAAAGAAGAGGTAGAGAGGAAAATGGGTGGGATGAAGGAAAGCTAGCTTCGCACTCCGCATTCCCGCACAAATTTTTTCGCCTCATCGCACATTTTTGCCAGTTCTTTTTTTGTGAAGCCGTGGAATTTTTCGAACTTTGGATCGAGGCAGCCGTGCTTCGACTCGAAATTTTGGAGAAAGAATTTTTCCGCGCCGCGCACGAATTCGAGAATTTTTCCGAACTCCTTTTTGTCGTGAATCTCGTGGACAAGTGTTGTGCGAAACTCGTATGGTACGCCCGACTGCTGAATCAGATTTTTGGAAATTTTGATTTCCCCCGCTGCGCCCTTAAGCCTTGTGAGTTTCTCGTAATTTTCCGGTGAAGCTTTCACATCGAGCGCGACGAAATCAAGCAACCGCGCATGTAAAAGTTTTTCGAGAATCTCGGGGTGACTGCCGTTTGTATCGAGTTTCACGAGGAAGCCGCGCCTTCGAATTTTTTTTAAAAATATCAATAAGCCTTTTTGCAGCGTCGGCTCTCCGCCGGTTACGCATACTCCGTCGAGTAACCCCTTTCTTTTTGCGAGAAAATTGAAAAATGCAGATTCAGGAATTAGATCTTTCTTGGCTGCCGCAATTTTTTCCGGAAGAACGAGCTCGGGGTTATGACAGTAGCCGCAGCGGAAATTACAGCCGGGGGTGAAAACTGTACACGCAGTTTTTCCGGGAAAATCTAAAAGCGTGAGTTTTTGAATGGCGGCGATTTGCATCTCCCGAATTCTAACAAAAAATGCTTCTGTGGCTTTTGTCGCACATTATTATTGACTTCCTCTAAAAACCGTGCCAAAATGTAAACTGCTTTGGTTGTCAAGTTTGGCTTTTCGACATTGTTCTATGTAAAAAAGTAAACTTAAAAAAATGAGTGTTCGCCTCAAAATCGCGCTGCAGAAAAAAGGTCGACTTGCGGATGAGAGTTTCGATTTGCTGAAAAAGATTGGTTTGAATTTTGTCGCGAATGGGCAATATCTCGTTCTCCGCTGTTCCGATTTCCCTGCCGACATTTTGTTGCTCCGCGATGACGACATTCCTGCCTTCGTTTCACGAGGCTCGGCTGATATTGGTATTGTCGGACAAAACATTGTTCGTGAGAGCGGAAAGAAAGTTCGCGAAATCCAAAAACTCGGTTTCGGCAGTTGTCGGCTCGCGGTTGCTGTTCCCAAAAAATCAAAATTTAAAAAGTTAAAAGATCTTAAAAATTCAATTATCGCAACAGAATATCCGAATTCTACAAAAAAGTTTTTCCGTCAACTCGGTATTCTAATTCGTCTCGCTGAACTCTCTGGTTCTGCCGAAATTGCGCCGGAAATGGGAGTTGCCGATGCAATTGCTGACATCGTTGATACCGGTACGACTCTCGAAGCGCACGGCCTTATTCCGCTCGATCCGCCGATTTTTCGTAGTGAAGCCGCGCTTATCGCAAATTCGAAATTAAGTTCTGCAAAAAAAGAATTGCTAAAAGATTTAACTTCTCGTATTGAGGCAGTGCAAGCTGCTAGCAATAAAAAATATGTGATGTTGAATTGCCGTGAGCAAAATCTTTCAAAAATTGAGAAAATGCTGCCCGCGCTTGAAGCTCCCACCATCCTTCCGCTTGCAAAAAAAAATGAGTTTGCACTGCAATCGGTGGTTGCTGAAAAAAAGTTTTGGGAAGTACTTCCGAAGTTAAAAACGGCGGGCGCGAAAGATATTTTGCTGCTGAATGTCGAGAAAATTGTTCCGTAATTTTTTAACCCCCTTCAAAATGCCTCGAAAAAAAGATCCTTCTGAAAGGAAAGTCGCAATGATTTTCAATCTCCCGCCACAGGTTCGGAACGCGCTGTTTCGAAAAGTGAAATCTGGTAATCGTAGCAAATTTGTCACGAAGCTGCTAGCAGAAAAACTCGGAGTTGAAACGGAAGAAAAAATAATTCCGCAAAAAAAGAAAAGCGTATTCGGCAAACTTTTTCGAAAATAATTTTTGGGAAGATGAAGATACGCAAACTTGCTTCGCTTTCAAAAGAAGAGCTTTCCGCGATTCTCGATCGGGAAGGTGAGGTTTCCGAAAAAGTGAAAACAGGAGTGGAGGAGATTTTGCGTGAAGTTGAAAAGCGGGGAGAAGCGGCAGTTCTCGAATTCACGCAAAAATTTGACGGCGTTGAATTGTCCGCGCTCGAAGTTTCCGCTGCCGAACTATCCGCTGTTGATGAAAATTCCGTCGAATTTGAATTTCTTCGTAAGGCGGCGAAAAATATCGAGAAGTTTCACGCGAATCAGCTCAAAAACATTCGCTCCGAAAAAAAAGTTTCACCTACTGACGGTATCGCGATTTGGCGTTCGTTCCGACCGATTGAAAAGGTCGGAATTTATGCGCCCGGCGGATTGGCTAATTATCCAAGCTCGGTTTTGATGCAGGCGATTCCAGCGAAAATTGCGGGCTGCTCTGAAATTATTCTCGCGACCCCTCCGAATTCTGCTGGTAAAATCTCCGAAGCCGTTCTCGCGGCAGCGAAGATTTCTGGAGTCACAAAAATTCTGAAATGTGGGGGCGCGCAGGCTGTCGGTGCGCTCGCGTTTGTTGAAAAAGTTCAAAAAATTACCGGTCCGGGCAATCCGTGGGTGACGGAAGCGAAGACACAAATTTCTTTCAAAATTCCAATCGACATGCCGGCGGGTCCGTCTGAGATTCTCATCATCGCTGATGATTCCGCTATTCCAAAATTTGTCGCAGCCGACCTTCTTTCGCAAGCTGAACATGCTACCGATTCGAGCTCAATTCTCGTTTCGCTTTCGGAGAATCTTGCGAATAAAGTTGTCGTTGAGATCGAAAAGCAACTTGAAAAAATTTCCCGGAAAGAGATTGCAATAAAAAGTTTACAAGCGCGCGGCGCGATTATTATTGCTGAAAATTTAACGGAAGCAATCAAATTTACGAATGCGTATGCGCCCGAACATCTCGAAATTTGCACGGAAAATTCGGAATCAATTCTTCCGAAAATCCAAAATGCCGGTTCGATTTTTCTCGGTAATTTTGCGAGTGAACCGGCGGGAGATTTCGCGACGGGAGCGAATCATGTTTTGCCGACTGCAGGTTTCGCCAAAAATTTTTCGCCGCTGTCGATCGAGAGTTTCGGTAAGAAAATTCAAATTCAAAAAATTTCGAAAGTAGGTCTATCGGCGATTCGCGAGGTATGTGAAAAGTTTGGCGAAGCGGAAGGGCTGGATGCACATGCGAAATCAATTTCGAAGAGATTTGAATAAAGATGTGGTAGTACTTTGTCTAATCTCTCCCCAAAAACAACCTCACCATTCGCAATTGATCGTAGCTGTATTTTTCCTTCAGCTTTTCAAAAACGAGGGTGAGACTTGCCTCTCCCGTTTCGCGAAACGCCGCCGTGATTTCTGCGAATTCTTTTGGCGGCGGTCGTAGATGTTCAAGCTCTAATTGCTCTCCCGTTGCTGCGAGTTTTTCGAGATGGCTTGCAATCGTATCCTCCGCCATTCCGCGTTGCCGCGCGATTTCCACGATCGAGAGTTTTTGAGCGAGCAGATCTTTTGTCTGAGAATAAGTCGAACCAGTGCGATTTGTCCTCTGGCTATGTCTCTCCACTCGCGTTGGCGGAAAGCTTTCCGAGAGATTTTTCGCTGTGGCATATTCGCGAATCACATTCACGAATTGTTCACTGAAAGCCGCCAATTTTTGTGCGCCGACACCGCTGATTTTTTTGAAGCTCTCCGAACTTTGCGGGAAATAGCACGCCATTTCTTGCAGGGCGCGGTCGCCAAAAATCACAAACGGCGGAAGATTTTGTTCGTCAGCCAACTTTTTTCGCAGCTCTCGCAGCTTTTCAAAAAGCTCGACATCGAAGTCGAGTGTTCCTGTTTTCCGCGCTGTCCGCAGTTTTGCAGCCGATTTGAATTTCGGCAGCTCTAATTTTTCGTGTTGCGCCAAAAATTGTTTGCCGTGTTCAGCGAGCGAGAGTGTTGGGTATTTCCTATCAGCTTTCACGAGTAGATTTTTTGCCACGAGTTGTTTGACGATTTGTTGCAGGTCAGCAATCGAAAAGTCTGAGACGATTCCGAAAGTCGAGAGCTTGTCATGACCGCGTTCTCGAATTTTTGCATCGCGGTTGCCGATGAGTACCGCCGCGATGTGTGCGCCGCCGAATCGCTCGCCCGTTCGAATGACACATGACAGGATTTTTTGCGCGATTTCCGAGGCATCGAATTTTTCAGAATTGGCGAGGCAGGCATCACAGCCCTTGCAATTTTCCACAACAGATTTTTCGCCGAAATATTCGAGTAGAAATTTCCGCCGACAACTTACCAACTCACAAAAATTGATCACCGAATCCAGTTTATCCTGCGCAAGGGATCGCTCTCGCGGATCCTCGATTTTGCGAATGAAAAAATCTTGTTTGAATTTATCGCCGAAAGAATAAAAAAGCACGCACTCTGCTGGCAGTCCGTCGCGACCGGCTCGACCGGTTTCTTGATAATAACCCTCGATTGATTTCGGTAAGTCGAAGTGGGCGACAAGGCGGATGTTGGGTTTGTCGATTCCCATTCCGAAAGCGATAGTAGCTGTGATCACCGACACTTCATCGCGGATGAATTTTTCTTGCGTGGCGCGCCGAGTTTTCACCGGCAATCCTGCATGGTACGGCAGCGCCTTAATTCCCTGCTTGCGCAAGTCAGCGGCAAGATCTTCCGTGCCGCGTCGCGAGAAGCAGTAAATGATCGCTGATTCGCCGCGGTATTTTTTCAATAAATCGAGCAGCTGCTCGAAAGCTTCCTGTTTCGGTCGGACGGCGTAGCTTAGATTCGGTCGGTTGAAACTGCTGGTAAAAATTTCTGCATCACGCAATTCCAACTGTGTAAGAATGTCCTCCCGCACTTTCGGTGTAGCGGTCGCGGTAAGCGCGATTGTCGGCACGCCCGGAAAGTCGGTGCGTAGCAGTTTCAAGTTTCGGTAATCCGGTCGGAAATCATGCCCCCATTCTGAGATACAATGGGCTTCATCGATGGCGATCAGGCTGACGGTTAATTTTTGCAGCCACTCGCGGAAGTTCGACAGAGCGAGTCTCTCTGGCGCGAGGTAAAGCAATTTGATTTCACCATTTTCGACACGCTTCTGAATCTCCTGAATTTCCGATGGCATGAGAGTCGAGTTGATGAATGCCGCTTCGATTCCGTTCGTCCGCAAACTATCGACTTGATCTTTCATCAACGCGATTAGCGGCGAGACGACGATTGTTAGATTCGGAAATTTCAGCGCCGGCAGTTGGTAGCAAAGTGATTTGCCGCCACCAGTCGGCAT
>JAGLJE010000096.1 GCA_023142645.1 Candidatus Altimarinota bacterium
AGTTCAAAAAGTTCGAGAAAAAATATGACGGAAATTTTTAATCCGCTAAATATTCGTGAATAATTTTCGCAGCTTTCCCCACCTGTTCAGTGGTGAGATTTGGCAGACTCGCGCGCGCGTAATTCGAATGGTCAGCTATTGCGCGATCTTCTTTCGAGAAAAAAAGATTCGAAGGAATAAGTACTACTCCCCTCTCCGCAAGATCGAGAAATTTCTGTTCTGCCGGAATTTTCTTTTTCTCCTCACTCGCGAGGGAATTCAAATCGACGAGCGAATAATAAAAATTATTCGGATAGTCGAGACCGAGATTTTCGTACCAAACTTTCATATTTTCACGGACAATTTTCGCATATCTCGCCCGCTCCGATTCGCCAAGCAGGATATGACAGATTGACAAAATTTGCCCCGGACCGGACACGAAAGTGGTATGGCGAAATTCTCCGAGTACCCCGCCGGGAGCTTTTGCGTCGTGGAGATATTCGAGTAGTTTCATTCCTTTCGGTAGAAATTCCCGCCATTTTTCGGAAATAAATTCGTTCGCTTCTTCGAGAATGATGAACTCGCCGAATCGGCAACCTGTCGCCCGTTCGATTTTTGACCGTGCATCAATGCGAATTGTTCGCTGCGGTGCGAAGTTGAGAATCGATTTTTTGCCGGGATGGAAGGAGTGATAAACTTCGTCTGAGACAATCACCGCATCCACTTTTTCTACAAAATCCGCGAGCATTTTTAAACTCTCCTCACTTTTATTTAATCCCGTTGGATTGTCAGGATCGACGAGAAAAATAACTTTCGGTTTCACATCTCCCAATTTTTCAAAAGCGTCTGCGGAAAATTGTCCTGTCTCGGGATTTGCACTTACACAGATTACATTCAGCCCGCGTGCTTCCATGATTCCCATGTAAGGAAAATAAACCGGCGAGGTAATCATCACGGTATCGCCTTTTTTCAATAATCCGCTTCCTTCTTCTCCGAAAGCTTTGAAAAATGTTCCGATCGCATGACTCGCACCGGCGGTGAAAAGAAGGTCGGAGTACTTCACCGGAATTCCTAAATTTTTTGAATGATAATCTGCGACGATCACTCGCGCGAGTAATTCGCCGTATGGATCATGGTATGTCCCGCCGCTCACCGTCGAGTATTTGAAAAGCTCGAAAAGCACTTCGAATTTTCCCCAGTCAAGATTTTGATTTTGTGCTGCCGTAATAATTTTCTCTACGAATTCATCGAAATCCGCGAGCAACTCTCCCGCCACTTTTTCAGAATAATTTTCCTGCGCGAATTTTTCTACTTCTGCAAGAATCTCGCTTTCAGAGTTTTTTGTGCGATCTTTGAAATGCGTTTCGAAATTGTTGAAAGCTGTATCAAGATTTACAAGAAAACTATAAAATTTCCGCGAACGAACATTTGGCGCGAAGCCGTAACCGGGGTCGCCGCGCGAGAGATCGAGAACTTTACCCACGCCCACTTTTTCATGCGCGATCTTCGCAAGGAGACGAAAAATTACGAACGGATTATCTTTCGCGAGATCAAAGCCAAATTCATTGTCGGTGAGAGCCATTTTGAAAAAATAAAAATTGACCCAATTTTAACAAAACTTTTGGTTCAGTCCAAAGCTTGCATCTCCCCCCCATTTCTGCT
>JAGLJE010000097.1 GCA_023142645.1 Candidatus Altimarinota bacterium
GGAAAAACGAAAAGGAAGGGAAACAGTACCATTTTTTTTCGGAGGAGGAATTCGTGAAAATGGAGAACGAGGGGAAATTTCTCGAAACTGCTATCGTTCACGAAACCGAAAAATACGGAACTCTTCGTGATCCGATTTTGCGAGCTATTCAAAATGGGAAGGTGGTGGTTCGTGAAGTGGATATTCAAGGTCTTCGAAAAATTCACGAAAATTTAAAAAAAGAAAAGTTCGCGGCGATTTTTATTTCGCCGCCGGATTTTAAAACTCTCGAAAAAAGAATTTTAAAAAGGCAACCAAAAATTTCGAAAACAGAACTAACTCGGAGATTGGAAAGCGCGCGTGAAGAAATTGCGCAAAAGAATCTCGCTGATTTCGAGGTGGTTTCCGGTGAAGGAGAAATCGAAAAAATGGTAGCGGAAGTCGAAGACTTCGTCGCCAACGAAGTTGAAGCTAATGAAGGATGATTTCACGGCTTACGAGGTAACGGTGCGTGGCTATGAGACTTGCGAGTGTGCCAATCGTGATCGCAGCGAAGATTTGCCAACCCAAAATCAGCCCAAAACTGTTGTTGAAATTTCCGATCGCAGCAGAAAGTATTTCTCCGAAACTACCATAAATTCCATCGCTGAAAGCCATTGAATTAAGGCGAGAAAGTCCGAAAAAAAAGATAACCGTACCGATGATGCTCGCGGCAAAGCCGAAAAAAACGCCTTCCAAAATGAAAGGGAGACGGATGAATTGCTTCGTCGCACCAACGAGTCGCATAATTCCGATTTCCATTCCGCGGGAAAAAATCGCAAGACGAAGGACTGCAATGATTATCAGAATCGCGAGCGCGGAAAAAATCAGTGTGGCTGCGAAACTGATTTTCGAAAGCGTGCGGTCGAGTGCGATAATTTTATCAGCTGCTTGAGTCACTAGCGTGCCAGTTGCCGGTGCGTTGAGATTAAAAAGTTCGCCGTAGCGGTTGTTATTGAGAAATTTGATAATTTCTCCATGAATCTCGGCATTTGCGGAAATCACGAGTGTGGCGGGTAGCGGTGATTCTTCCGTGTTTGTTTGCAGCCACATGGAAAGCTGCCGATTTGCTTTTCCAAAATTTTTGACGAAATTCACGAAAGCCTGCTCGCTCGAAATAAAATTTACCTCACGGATTTCAGGGAAAGTCTCGCGCAAATCGGACTCAACCAGACTTACTTGAAATTCGTTCGCCGGCTTCACGAAATTCAACGCGAGGTCAAGCCGTGAATTTACGAGATCAAGCGCGGTTTTTTGGAATGCGCTTGCAAAAAGAATTCCATTGAAAAGCGCAAAAAGCAGTGTGATTATAAGTACCGCCACCGCACTCGTGAGTCCATTACGATAAATATTTTGGGCAGCCATTCGAAGAACGCGAAGCAGAAGAATCATTTTTTGCGAAGGAGTGAGGATTTAAAAATCTTTGGTTGGAATGATTTTAGTCGAAAAATCTGTGGAGCGAGATTGCGTTTTTTTAATTCTCGTTGCAAGGTTTTTATACCGAAAGTTTTTTGATCGAAACCAAGCGCGAGCATATCTGGTTGGATTTTTTCCACCGGCTTAAGAAAATCCTCACGATCTCCGAGCAGCGCTTTCCACACATTTTTGTCACACGCGACTTTCGCCAATCTGCTTCTCTCGTTTTTGAGAGGCAGTTTCCTTTTTAATTTTTTCACATTCGAATCTCGCGCGATCACTGCGACGACATTTCCGAATTTCGCAGCTTGTGCGAAAAAATTCCGATGACCGGAATGCAGCCCATCGAAAGTTCCGAAAACCATCACTTTTTTCATCTCACGAATTTTCCGCGAGAAAAGGGAGAAATTCAAGTATTGGTTTTTGACTTGCTTTCTTGTTGGTTCTCGAACGCCTTCTGAAGTATTTTTAGTTTTGTCGCAGGGTTCTTTACGATTTCAATATGTCAAAATATGCTTCAATATGAGTTCTTGCTCCAATAACTATAGATTTTTTATCGTCAGGAAAAATCTGATCAATGTTGCTTCCATCTAAAGCGATTAATTCTTTTTCCAAGTTGCTATCATCTAGAGAAGTAGAATATCTATCATTAATTTCATTCATTTTAAAAAAAGTTAAAAAAAACAAATTTAAACGGAATTTTCCGCTTCTTGTTTTTAGAATGCAAATTCTTTGGAAACAAAAATTATTCGCTCCCAATTTCTAGATTTCCCGCTAAAATGCAACGCATGCAAATTACAAAAGATTTAACGGCTCACATCGCGAAGCTCGCGCGTATTCGGTTGAATGAAGAAGAAGTGAAGAAATTTACGCAGCATCTTGGTGAAATTGTGGAACTCGTGGAAAAATTAAATTCACTCGACACCGCCGGCGTGCCCGAGACGAATCAAGTCAACGGGATGCAGAATATTTTACGGGAGGATGAGATTGAGAGATTCGAAAAAATGGAGGAACTTGTTGCCTGTTCGAATCACCCGATTGAGAATAATCAAATCAAGGTTAAGAAATCTATTGGTTAGCAGTTGATAGTGAGCAGTTTGCAGTTTTTTTATCAAAAAATGGAAATCACATCACTTACCATCTCGCAGACTAAGAAACTTTTCGCAGAGAAGAAAGTTTCACCGAAAGAAGTTGCGGAAGCTTATTTAGATCGAATCGAAAAAATTGATCCGAAAATCGAGAGTTATTTATTTTTAAATAAAGAGGTTATTAATGAGGATTCTCGACAAGCTCGAAACGAAAAGGCAAGTTTTTTCGGAATTCCGATTGCGCACAAAGATGTTTTCAATACTGCTGGAATGCCGACGACCGCTGCGAGTAAAATTCTCGAAGATTATATTCCGCCATTCGACGCTACATCAGTCGCGAAATTGAAAAAGGCGGGGAGTGTGATTCTCGGAAAAGTGAACACCGATGAATTTACGATGGGGGCGAGTACCGAAACTTCCGCATTCAAAAAAACGAAAAATCCGTGGGATTTATCACGCGTGCCGGGCGGTTCGAGCGGCGGATCGGCAGCGGCAGTTGCTGCTGATCTCTGCTACTTCGCAACTGCGACCGACACGGGGGGTTCGATTC
>JAGLJE010000098.1 GCA_023142645.1 Candidatus Altimarinota bacterium
GTGATTTCAATGGCTTCGAGTCTCGACACGATTGGCGTGATTACCAAAACTGTCGAAGATGCGGCGATCGCGCTCGAAATTCTCGCAGGACAGGATTCGAAAGATGCGACTTCCGGAAGCGCGAAAGTTGAAAAATATTCTGAAAATCTGAGAACGGATTTAAAAGGTTTGAAAATCGGAATACCAAAAGAATATTTCGTCGAGGGTCTCAATCCCGAAGTTGAAAAAGTTGTTCGTGAAGCGATTGCAGAATTGAAAAAACTAGGCGCGGAAATTTCCGAAATCTCGCTTCCGCACACCGAATTTGCCGTGCCGACTTACTATGTCATCGCGAGCTCTGAAATCTCGGCGAACATGGCTCGTTTCGATGGCATTCGTTTCGGTCCGACTGTCGCGAATTCCGATGTCGAAAATTTGATCGAAATGTATTTCGAAAATCGCACACGCGGATTCGGCGAGGAGGTAAAGCGAAGAATTATGCTTGGCACATTCGCGCTTTCGGCTGGTTACGCCGACAAATTTTACAAAAAAGCGTTGCAGGTTCGCACGCTTATTAAAAAAGATTTCGATGAGGCTTTCAAAAAAGTTGATTTCATCGCGACTCCGACTGCTCCGACAACCGCCTTCAAGCTTGGTGAAAAAATTGACGATCCAGTTCAGATGTATCTCGCCGACATTTTTACAGCGCCTGCTTCACTTGCGGGGGTGCCGGGGATTTCGATTCCGGCGGGATTTGCAAATAATCTGCCTGTCGGGTTGCAGCTCATTGCGAATCAATTCGAGGAATCTAAACTTCTCGCCGCGGCGCACGCGTTTCAAAATTCCACAGATTTTCACCTTCAAAAACCGAAGTTAATTTAATTCGTAAACTTAAGAATAATGAAAGAATTTGATAAATGGAATTCATTAAAAAAACAAACCGACTTACGTGAGAAACATGTTTTTTTTAAAGAAAGAGATATTTTTTGGGTTCGCCACGGCGAGAACATAGGATTTGAACAAAACGGAAAGGGTGAATATTTTTTGAGACCAGCGATTATTTTGAAAAAGTTTAATCAAAATATTTTTTGGGGTGTTCCGCTGATGACAGCCGAGAAAATAAATAAAAAATATTACTTCGAATTTGCCTCAAATCGTGGTGAAAAAAGTTTAGCAATTCTTTCTCAAATCCGACTTTTTGATGCCAAAAGATTGAGCCAAAAAATCGGCATGATAAATCAAACAGATTTCAGTAGTCTGAAAGCTAAACTTGTTGAAATTTTAGATTTGGTAAATTTAAAGCAGCCTCCAATGGAGGCTGCGATCCCGAAGGAATTTGTACGGTAATTATAAGGAAATTTTTTCTAAAAATCAACTTTTTTATAAATAATTTTGCCATTTTGAATCCCATTAAATTCATCGCGGAAGTTGTCGAGCATCGCGATCTCGCACCCGATATTTTTGAAAAAACTTTCCGTCTGATCGAGCCGCGGGAATTAAAATATTCTGCTGGAAATTACACATCGGTTCGTGTTGTCGACGGTAAACAGCCTTCGGTTTATCGCGCATATACTTTCGCTAGCTGTGGTAGTAATTCCACTGAATTTAAATTTTGCGTGAAACTTTTTCGGACCGATTCCGGTGAGGAAGGGCGGGGGAGT
>JAGLJE010000099.1 GCA_023142645.1 Candidatus Altimarinota bacterium
GAACCGCTCACACATTCCGAAATTAAAAAAATAGTAGAGTTGCGACTTGGCGATCTAGAGGAAAGATTGCGAGAAAAGGAGATTAAACTTGAATTAAATTCAGCCGCGCTCGATTATCTCGCGGAAAAAAGTTACGATCCGAAATACGGCGCGCGACCGGTTCGTCGGACGATCACCGAAAAAATTGAAGATGAACTCGCTGGACTGATTCTCGATGGAAAGTTCAAAAACGGCGACACGATTCAAATCGGCTTTTCGAAAAAAGTGGGGGAATTGAGTTTTAAAAAGAAAGGGAAGAGGGTTGGGAAGAAAAATTAAAATTTCCAAACGCTCTCTTCTCCTAAATTTATTTCCCCTTCAAAAATTTTCACATCCGCTTTTTCAACGATTTTCTTGAGTGTGCGGGTTCCATCGCCTGACTGAAATTCACACAAAAAAGAATACTCTTCCTTGAACTTCATCGGCAGGCGGTATCGCAAAATCACTTCTCGTGAAAATTTGGGCTGAACCGTGAGTGAAAACATGAAATAAGTTTTGCCTGCGGAATTTTTTGTTTCTATCCGATTTTTCGGTAATCCTTCCACTTCAATTAATTCACTCCCGAGCGGCACAAAAATTTTAATGAGATCAATATTTCGTCCGCGACCGAGAATTTCTTTCATTTCTTCTGGCAGTCGAATTCCGAAATCTTCCGCTAAATTTTCCATTCTTCGTTCTTCCGATTCGCTCCACGCGTGCTTACGCAAAATTTTTAATTCATTCACTACTTTTTCCTCCGCCGAAATTTCCGTCGTGTGAGAAATTTCATTAGAACAAAAACGATCCGATTTATTTCCAGAAAGCGAAGTGTTTACTATGAAAAGATAGTCACCTTTTGTTTCCACGAGTTCGTTCGCCATTCCGAACGCGCGTGCAATTTTTTGTAAATTTGGATTCGTGGAGGCAAATTGAATCTCTTTTTCCGCGATTGAATCAAGCGTGATACCTGCGAGTTCTGCCGCCGGAATTTCCGTGAGTTTGTCGCGGAGGGTTGCCCATACCTCATCCAAAATTTGTTTCGGTTTTTCTGCGCCATCAGTTTTTGTCTCGATTATGAGTGAGAGGAGGAGGGTGAGATCACTAGCTTCAATTTTCTTCGAAAACCGATCAAGTTTTATCCCACCTGATGCTGCTGCGAGTTTTGTTAAAAAAGTCGAGTTTACTGCCGCTACTCCGTCCACGCTGCCGAAACCGGCTTCCTCAAAAAGTGCTGCTGCTGCATCCGCGGAAGTTGGAAAATCGGGGTGGTAATTTGCATCGCGTAGCCCCCAATTTCCGGTGATGAAACCAAAACCTTCCGGCGGGTTCAAATGTTTCGCGAGTTGCCCGTCGATCTCGTAGACATTTCGAATCTCGAATTTTTCCGCGAAACCATCATTCAAATTTAAAATTCCGACTGAACCGATGAAGCCGCCAGTTGGACGGATTTCATCCGGATTTTGAAAAAGAATCAAATAGCGACGTGGAACCTTGTCTCCCAAAAAATTTGGAAGCTGCGGGAGAACTTCCGTGAGTGGTTGTATGACTTCTAAAAAATAATCTAAACCTCTGTTTGCCTCCGCCACTTTCGATTGCAATTTGGTCGGTAGTGAATCCGTTTCCACGAGATTCAGCAGCGCGGTGGCACTTTCGAGTTCGCTGATTCCCGCGAGGATTTTCGTGATCGGGGAGTGAAGCTGTTGCGAAAAAGATTCCACTGGCTGACCCTCATTTACCGCTTGTTGTCGGATTTCCCAATTTGAAAAAGCGAGATTGATTTCATTTGCCGCCTCCGCAAATTTTTCGCCGCCGCTCGCGAGTAGTTTTCCCGCTGAAACCAGCCGACTACCAGCCCGCACTTTTTCCGGCTGTGTTTCGAGTATCGCCCCCGCACCGCCGAGTACTATTAAGTCTTTTTCCGCCTCTCGTAAGACTTTCACCGCTCTCGCGAAACGGTTTTGTGAGTTTGCGAAATCTCCCGCCGCGAAACTTTCCGCCGCCATGATTAAATCGCCGATTCCCGAGAAGGTCGTGGAAATCGTGTGTTCTACTGCGTGCTTCCCGCTTCCTAAAATTCCCACGAAGTTTAAAAGGAAAACTGCTGCGAAAGCCACGAGCATGATTTTTAGTCGCGAGCTTTTTCCCGCTAAATTTTTTTCGGTAGGGAGGTAAATTTCATTTTCTGAAGAAATCTTCTTCCGCCTTCGAAGATCAAATCGGCGGGACTCAGAATTCACTGCCTTCCGCGCGGAAATTCTTTGTAATCGTAAAACATTCCGCTGCATTTTTTCCGTGCGCTGGACGACGAGCGGCGAGCTTGCGCGTTTTTTGAGATCGATCAGTTTTTTTCGAGAGTGTTTCATTTTTCGAGAGAGAGTTCAATTTTGATTTCATCTACTCCGAAATCCACTCCTGCGAGCACGAAGCGAAACGGTTTCAAAAATGTATTTTCTGAATTTTCCACGCGCATAAAAAAAATATTTCCGTCTGCGATACCGCTTTCTATGAGAAGATTCTCAAAAATTTTTTCTTCTGCAACGAAACAAATAATCATTTTTTCGAGTGTCTTTTTTTCGCTCGTAAAAACAAGAAAGTTATCGAGCTTCACAAAATTCAACTCGTATTTCGGGAAGCGAATTTGCGTGATTTTGTGGCTCGCAAAAAGTTCTTCCGAAATTGCCGACTCGCTTTTTATTGCGAGTTCGTGACCGGGGGTGGTGTCCGGCAGTGCTACGAGTTTCTCATCCGCGGCGAGTTTTCCGCGACTCGAGATTAATTTTTCAAGCAAAGCTTCTGATTCTGTGTTTTCGAAAATTCCAAAAAATTCTCCCGAATTTGTTTTCCCGAGCATGCTCGCGTTCTCAAAAATCGGACTTATATCTTTCGCAAAAGAAATTTCCTTGCCGAACCACTCACGCGTTAATTTCTTCGCTATTCCCTTCAAAAGTAGCGGGAAAGCAGGATTCGTTTTTTCGCTCGCTGTCAAAAAATGGGAAAGCTGTGCGGTGGAGTTTTTCGTTGCCCAAAAAATTTTCGTATCTTCATTTAAAAAATCCAGTATTTTGAAATTCACTGTCTCTGTTTCTACAAACAAATTTGAGTGTACGAATTTACCTTTCAGCGCGAGTCGGATGGCAAACTGCACCCCTCCATTTCGCGGGATAAATGTGACTCCGCCGCTCTCGAAAAAATCGAGGAGAGGGGTCGCGAGTACATTCCGCATCCCGCCGATATTTGAGGTGAAGGTTTGCTGAATCATCTTCTCCGAAAAATACGCGAAGCCGGTTGAGCGCGGATTAATTTTTCGCACGACTGCTTGAAATGCAGTCGAGTTTTTTAAACTTTTCGAAGAATCGTGAATTACGCGTGCGATTTTTTCCAAATCTTTCCGCTCGCTCGCGAGCAGCAAATCATTTCCAAAAAAGGAAAAAGCTAGTTTTCTCGAACGGGGATAAGAATAAATTTTTTGATGGAGATAATTTTTTTCCGTGAGAGTTTCGTCCGTGAGAGTTTGCGCTGTCAAAAATTCTCGAGCGAGGTTTACATCTGCCACATCCATCACGAGGAGGAAGCGATTAGGGTTTAAATCCTCTCCAAAAAAAGCAATCCCGATTCGGTTTCGCAGCAGTCCCAAAAATTCTTCTGCGTTCGCGAATCCGAGCGAGTTAAAATTTCCGAGCTCTACTGGTGGCGGACTTCCCGCGAAAATATTTCGTAAATTCTGCCACTCTGGATTCTCCACATTCGTTTGAATTTCCGCGAAAAAAAGAGTCTCCTCTGCTGGCAAAATTTTCGCGAGAGAAGGAGGTTGTGAATATTTTAAAAAAAGAAAAAAACCCGTCACTCCTAAAATTCCGAGTGCGAAAAATGTGAGCAAAATTCCGCTGAAAATATTTCGAGAGTGACAAATTTTCTTTTTCACGCGAACGGAATCTTCCCAAAAAAATGCGTTTTTTTCAATTTCGGGAGAGCAATTTTCGTGCCAAAATCTTTCCTCGTTCGACACCTGGTTGATCGAGTGGATTTACTTCCAAAATTTTTCCGAGAAAATAAACTTCGAGCATCCAAAATTGCAGCAGTCTTCCAATTTCAAATTCATTGATTCGTAAAATTTCGAAAGTCGCAAGTGCACGTTTTTTTTCCGCGAGAGATTTCACCGTTGCTTCGAACTCTGCGTGCAAAATTTGCTGCATTGATTTTCCACGTAGGAATTGAAACTCGTTCGATGGATTCGGAATCTTGAAATTCGTTGCCGAATTTATTACACGCGTGAAAATAAAAAATTTGTCATTCGGTCCATCCTGCCAAAGTTGTAATTTCGAGTGCTGGTCGGTTGCGCCGATTGCAATTTCCGGTGTGATTCCCACGCGGTAATTTTTTCCAATTGATTCCGCGAGGAGTTGCTCCCACCATTTCGCGAAAGATTCGAGCGCGTTCGAATATACGCAAAAAGTTGAGATGTTTTTCCCGCGCCGAAATTCCGCAGCATGAATTTTCGCGAATTCAAAAGCTTTCTTTGTTTCTGCGGAAGCAGTTCCTTCCAGAAGTTTCCGTAAATTTACTCCTGCGAGCGCGGCGGGGAGGAGTCCAGCATTTGAAAAAATCGAAAACCGTCCTCCTACCCTTTGCAGGATTTCGAAAGCCGTGAATTTTTCGTGAGTTGCGAGTTTCCGTAAAAATCCGGAATCGGGGTCGGTGACTGCAACGACCTGCTTCCTCCAATTTTTTCCCAATTTCTGTTTCACCACAAAAAAGTTCGCGATGGTTTCGAGTGTCTCTCCGGATTTCGTAATTACGATCACGAGTGTTTTTTTCCAATCTAGTTTCTCAAAGATATGCGCGTTTTTTTCCGCATCGAGATTGTCGAGAAAGAAAAATTCGGGTGAATTTTTTTTTGCGAGTGCGGAAATTAAAGTTCGCGGCGGTAATGAACTACCGCCGATTCCGAGAATCAAAATTTGTCTCCACATTCGATTCGCGCGTGCGAATTTTTCAACTTTGGTG
The DNA here is from genome assembly GCA_023142645.1 of Candidatus Altimarinota bacterium. Lineage (GTDB taxonomy): Bacteria > Patescibacteriota > Gracilibacteria > JAHISY01 > JAHISY01 > JAHISY01. Next base: position 5,023 of record JAGLJE010000099.1, read on the forward strand.
AAATTTTGTGAGGAGAGATTGGAAAATGCTGGAGGGCTTTTTTGAAATTCAGAAAAGATTTTTGTGTTCGCGGAAGTTTTTTGCGAAATGTTGGTGAATTCGACTTTCATTTTTACAAAACAAAGAGATTTTAATCTCTTTTTAAGATTGCGAGAAACGCTTCTTGCGGGAGTGCGACTTTTCCAAATTGCTTCATCCGCTTTTTCCCCGCTTTCTGCTTTTTTAGTAATTTATTCTTTCGCGTGACATCGCCACCGTAAAGTTTCGCAGTTACATCTTTTCGGAAAGCCGAGAGGGTCTCGCGTGCAATAACTTGTGCGCCGATCGCAGCTTGAATCGGAATCACGAAATTTGCACGGGGGATGATTTCTTTCAATTTTTTGCAGATCCGCGCGCCGACAGACCGCGCTTCCGAACGGTGCGCGATGAAAGACAGAGCGTCCACTTTTTCCCCTCCCACCAAAATATCGAGTCTCACGAGGTTGCCTGCCCGAAATTCTAAAAATTCGTACGAGATACTCGCGTAGCCGCTCGAAACATTTTTTAATTTATCGTAAAAATCGGTGATGATGCTTGCGAGCGGAATTTCGTATTCCGCGAGAGCGCGGGTTGGATCGAGGAAGCTCAAATTTTTCTGCGCGCCTCGCCGTTTCGTGGCGAGTTCGAGCACGCCGCCGAGAAATTCTTTCGGAGTGATGATTTCCAGTCGTACCCACGGCTCCCTCAATTCTTCGCAAACCTCTGGTAACTCACTCGGATTCGCGAGCGACCGAATTTCACCGTTGCCAAGTTTCACCTCGTATTTCACACTTGGTGCGGTGACAATCAAATCCAAATTGTATTCTCGCTCCAGTCTTTCCTGCACGATTTCAAGATGCAGTAAACCGAGGAATCCCACCCGAAAACCGAAGCCAAGCGCACCGCTCTGTTCTGGCTCAAAAGTGATGCTCGCATCATTCAAGCTCAATTTTTCGAGCGCCTCACGGAGAGCGGGGTAGTCGTCCGCATTATTCGCAAATATTCCCGCAAAAACAAACGGGGAGACTTTTTGAAAACCGGGCAAGGGTTCGACTAGTTCTTGGTTCTCAGTTCTCAGTTCATGGAGGGAAATTTCTTTTTCAGTTTCGATTTTTTTAATTTCAAAATTTTGCTTGATGGCAGGAGACGAGGCGTGCCTTGTTTCTACGGATTTTTTCCAAACTGTCTCGCCGACGCGTGCGTCGCGCACCGATTTCAGTCCTGTTACGATGTAGCCAATTTCACCGGCTTCAATTTTTGCTGTCGGAAAATATTTCGGTTTGAAGCAGCCGACTTCGAGAGCTTCGAATTCTTTATTTGCTCGAAGTAATTTCAATCGATCGCCCTTTTTTATTTCTCCAGAAAAATTTCTCACAAAAATTACCACCCCACGAAATTGATCGAAAACAGAATCAAAAATGAGTGCTTTTGTTTCGCCAGTTGGTCCCTCGATAGGCTCGGGACAACTTTCGGTCGGTGGGGGGATTCTCTCCACAATTGCATCCAAAACCTTCTGACAATTCACACCCTCCTTCGCGGAAATTTCAATAACTTCTTCGCTTGGAATAGAGAGAACATTCTCGATCTCCGTTTTGATTTTTTCTGGATCGGCGGCAGGGAGATCGATTTTGTTTACTACAGGAATGATTTTGAGATCGGCTTCGAAGGCTGCGTAAACATTCGCGAGAGTTTGCGCTTCGATTCCTTGTGTTGCATCGATTACAAGAATCGCGCCTTCTACCGCTTTCAAACTTCGGCTCACTTCGTACGAGAAATCTGCGTGACCGGGAGTATCGATTAGATTTAATTCTAAATCCTGCCACTTCATTCGTACCGGCTGCAATTTGATCGTGATTCCGCGTTCCTGCTCAAGCTCCATTGTGTCGAGATATTGCGCGCGCATGTCTCGTTTTTCCACGGTATTTGTGAGCTCTAATAATCGATCAGCGAGGGTAGATTTTCCATGATCAATGTGTG